>DATECV010000147.1:0-8227 GCA_035286725.1 Dehalococcoidia bacterium
GATAAGCAAGCCCTGCTCGACCACTACCGCCAGACCCGCGAGGATCTTCTCGCGGCCATCGCCGGCCTGACCGACGCCCGCATGACCGAACGATCCCTCGACGGCTGGTCCGTGAAGGACCACCTCGCCCATCTCGCTACCTGGGACGACATCCGCGCCGCAGAGGTCGAACGCATCTCCGCCGGCCACGAGTCCGCCTGGCACACGACCCAGGACCAGGGCGACGCCTACAACGTCATATCCTACGATCTCCGGCGGGACCTCTCGCCCGCCCAGGTTCGCTGGGAGCTGGAGACGTCGAGGCAACGCCTCCTCGCGGCCATCACGGCCGCAACGCCGCGCGGACTCGACGCGTCCCTGTACGGCGATGCCGGCCTGAGCAGCGGCCACGAAGCCCAGCACACGAACTGGATCAAGCGCTGGCGGCAGGAGAAGGGCGCATAAGCACGGCGCCGAAGCGCGGGCTTTTCAGCCCGCGCGCATCCCGGAGAACGACCATGCCCTACGACCTCAAATCCCTCACCACCGACATCACCGCCGTCGTCCGCGCCACCCGCGACGACAACGAACGCTGCGACCGCATCACCCCGTTCCTCCGCAAGTGGATGGACGGCCCCTCACCACTGCTGCCCGAGAAGTACACGCTCCCCTGCGACGGCCGCGCCTGCGGCCACCTGCTCTACACCGACCCCGAGGGCGAGTACTTCATCATCTCCGTCGTCTTCCCCTCCGGCACCAGCAGCGGCGTCCACTACCACGGCTCGTGGGGCGTCATCGGCATCCTGCAGGGCACCGACGAAGAGACCAGGTACTCCCGCGACGTCTCGCCCGGCGACATCCACATCGGCCAGCCGTGCGAGCTGAACACGGTCTACAAGATCTACTCGCCGCCCGGCACGATCACCTACCTCAAGCCGCCGCTCGAGGGCTTCCACCGCGTCCGCGCCGCCGGCGACGAGACCGGCGTCTCGCTGCACATCCTCGGTGGCACCCCGGAGACGCACCCGCACTTCTTCTGCGATGGGGACACAAGGAAGCTCATCGACTTCCCCATGGCCGCCATCATCACCCACGACCCCATGATCCGCTGACCCACCGACGACTGAGACACTGAGACACTGAGACACTGAGACACTGACCCTCACAGCTCATTCAGCGGCCGCTCGCTCGCCAAATACGCCTTCATCAGCCGCGACGCGTCCTCGCTCCTCATCAGCTCCATGAACCGCTCCGATTCGAACGCCAGCCGCTCTTCCAGCGGCAGCGGCTCCAGCGCCTGCTGCACGCACTGCTTGATCAGCGCCACCGCCTGCCGCGGCCGCGACGCCAGCTCGTTCGCAAGCCGCAGCGCCTCCTGCATCAGCGCCTCCGCGTCCACCGCCCTGTGTACCAGCCCCAGCCGCGCCGCCGTGTCCGCGTCCACCGCCTCGCCCAGCAGCATCAGCTCCAGTGCCTTCGCCGCCCCGATGAGTCGCGTCATCCGCTGCGTCCCGCCCGCCCCCGGCAGGATCCCCACCCGCACCTCCGGCAGCCCGATCACCCCGCGCCGCGCCATGATCCGGAAGTCGCACGCCAGCGACAGCTCGCACCCGCCGCCCATCGCCGTCCCGTTGATCGCCGCGATGACCGGTTGCGGCAGCGCCGCCAGCTTCAGCGACAGCCGGTTCAGCGCATGCAGCTCCCGCCGCCGCGGCGCCTCGGCCGTCTCCGCACGCGGCTCCGTCGCCGGCCGCGCACGCACCGCGTCCGAAAGCGTGCTCAGCTCCCCAACGTCGTAGTGGGCCCCGCGCACGGCATCCGACAGCGCGCTCAGCTCGCCGACATCGTAGTGCGTGATGAAGATCCCGTCGGCCCCGCCCGTCAGCACCAGCACCCGCGCCTCGGCGTCGCCCGCCAGCCCGTCGACCAGCGCGCGCAGCTCCTCCACCATCGCCGCGTTCAGCAGGTTCCGCGGCGGATTCACCATCGTCGCGATGGCCACCGCCCCCTCCCGCCGCACCTGCAGATACTTGTACTCGCTCATCGCTCACCCCTCGCTCTCGCTTCTCCCCGAAGCGCATCCAACTGCTGCTGCGCATACCCGTGCGTCACCGCCAGCGTCACCAGCGCCATCGCCCCGAACGGCAGCGCCGGCCACCACGCGCCGCTGATCACTCCGCCGATCACGCCGTAAGTGGCCGGGGCGATCGAGAACGCGAGGACGATCACGCCGACACTGCGTTCCAATTCGGCGAGCGTCGCTGGCTGCCGTTGTTCGAGGAACGCTTTGCGCATCGATGGCAGGACGAGAAACCGGGTCTGGAGGAGCGCGACGAGTGATACCAGCGCCAGCATCCCCAGCACTGCCCACCCCATCCCACCGATGTTACTTGTGACTCCTGCGAGGGGAATGGCGATGCCAGCTAAGGCCGCTGCCCCGATTCCCAGCAGTGATGGCGGTACGACCGGAAAGCTGCTGATCGTCGTCCCATCCCGCAGCGCCATCCCGGAAGTGTATGCCGGCGCAAGGGTCCATGGGTCACTGGATCAGGCCGACAACGTGAACTCCGCCCCGGGCCCGTCATACACGAAGACGCACCGTTCCAGCAGGTCCCGCCCGATCAGCGCGATCACCGGCTGCCGCGTGCCGTCGATCTCGGTCTGCAGGTTCGCCAAGTCGATACCCGTGACAGCTTCGAAGTCGACCTCAAAACCGACCTCCGGCAACCTCAGTGATGCCGCATACGTGTCGAGGTCGATGAGCCCGGCAGGAGTGATGGCCGTTCTCGAACGAATTGGGTGAGCGCCAACGAGTGCGCGGATGTCAATGCAGGTGTGACTGGCGCCTGTGTCGATGAGTGCCGCGCCTGTCATGGGCTGCGGGAGCGGTCCCCCTCCGATGATCTCGCGTGTAGCGGCCGGCGGGGCCAGTCGCACCTCGACGTGCAGAGCGGGACCGTTTAGCGTGAGGCTTGGTGGTGTAGGCTGCCCGGCGTTATCCGCGAAACGCCGGGCGATTTCACCGCTCATTGGTTCTGTCGGTCATCACGAGCGACAGGATCACGACCGGCCGGTCTTCGGCCAGCAGTTCTATCAGCATCGGCACATTGCCGACTGCCGCGAGCCCGGCCTCGTATGCTTCACGCTCTGTGGCTAGGAAGCCAATGATGCGCTCACCCGAGATCACCACGTACTCGCCCGGGTGCTCCCGCGTCAACTCGTCCTTGCGAGGGTTGAAGAATGCGTACTCCCGGTCCAGGATCCGGCTCATTCACCCACCTCGACCGTAAGTATACGCCGTCCGCCCGTGGTCCCGCCGTCCGGCTACTTCTCCCGCCAGCGCAAACCCAGCGTGCCGATCGTCACGCCGCCCAGCGTGATCAGCGCCAGCCACGCGGCGTTCGTCGCCACGTCGCCGCTGCCTGACAGGATCGCGTCCACCGCCGAGCCGGCATAGGTGTAGGGAGACAGGTGCACGACCGCGCGCAGCCAGTCCGGCAGCCTCTCTATCGGGTAGTACACCGGCGAGAGCAGCGTCACCATGATGCCCACCGTATTCGCCAGCATGCCGCCGATCTCCTGGCTGGGGCACCACGTCGCGATGATGATCCCGATGCCGGTGAGCGACACGGCCGTGAGCATGAGAATCGGCACCAGGCGCCAATCAAGATGCACGTCCACCCCCACCACGAACGGCGCGAAGCCCAGAAGCACCGCCGCCGTCAGCATTCCCTGCACCAGCGAGAACCCCACGATGCCCAGCGCGTAGGAGTACCGGCTGATTGGTGAGGTGATCATCAGCTTCAGCATCAGCGCGAACCGCTCGAACAGCATGAGCTGCGCCAGGTTGTTCACGGTCATCAAGCCGATGCCGAACACCAGCGATCCCGTCACCAGCCGCGTCCCCACCGCCTCCTCCGCTCCCGGCGGGATCAGCGCCTTCGCGAAGTACAGCGTCCCCACCGGCACGATCAGCACCGACAGGATGTAGAACGGCGCCCACGTGCGCGTTTTCAGCATCTGGATCTGGAACACAACGAGCGCGTCCGAAACGAACTTGGCCATCGTTACGCCCCCAGCGCCTCCGCGGTCAACTCCATGTAGACGTCCTCCAGGCTCGCCTTCGTCAACGCGAACTCCTCGATCCCCAGCCGCCGCACCTCCGCCAGCACCGCCTCCGACGTGCCCCCCGCTATCGATGCGTGGTTTGTGCCGTCTTCGTATGTCGCCTTGAATCGGTTCTGACAGCGCGCTCGCAACGATTCCACGGTCCCCTGTACGTAGATCCGCCCGCCGTTGATCAGCGCGATCTCGTCGCACAGCTCCTCGGCCTCTTCCATGTAGTGCGTCGTCATGATGATCGTGCGCCCGCGCCCCCGCAGCGCGCGCAGCAGCGCCCACACCTCCCGCCTCGCGTGCGGATCCAGCCCCGTCGTCGGCTCGTCCAGCACCAGGATGGGCGGATCCCCCATCAACGCCGTCCCCACCAGCAGCTTCCGTTTCAACCCGCCGGACAGCATCCGTGCCGTCTTGCCCAGGTGCTCGCCCAGCCCCAGCAGCGCGATCATCTCGTCCGCACGCCGTCCCGCCTCCCCGCGCCCCAGCCCGCGCAGCCGGCCGAACAGCGCCAGGTGCTCCCGCGGCTTCAGGTGGTCGTACGGCTGGGCCTCCTGCGGCACCACACCCATCAGGTAGCGCGCCCGCATCGTCTCGGCGAACACGTCGATGCCGTGTACGTGTACGCGTCCCGATGTCGGTGCCAGCTCGCCGGTGATCTGCCGCGCCAGCGTCGTCTTTCCCGCGCCGTTGCGTCCCAGCAGCCCCAGCGTCGTGCCCTCCGGTACCGCGAGGTCGATCTCGTCGTTGGCCAGCGTGCCGTTCGTGTATCGCTTCGTCAGCCCCCGCACGCGGATGGCGATGCTCGCCCCGTCGCGCGCTGCTCGGTGCGTCTCCTCGACCGTCGTGACCATGCGCTCTCCTGCACCTGCCCGGTTGCACCGAGCCTATGCCAGGATCGCCCGGCGTAACCAGATGCAACGGGCTGCGGATTTCGTAGCGTCCGTGTGCCGATGTATCGATGCGTAACGCGGGCACAAAGGGAGGGCGCGCCCGAAACGGACGCGCCCTCATCCGGCCCTTGCTTGAAGGTGACCGCTTACGGTGTCTCGACGCGGTCAAGACGCGACTACGGTGTCTCGATGACTTCGCGCAGCGTCGGCACGATGTGCTCGCCGCGCCCGCGGTACGCGGCCGAATCCAGCGCCTGCAGGTAGCGCTTCAGCTGCGCCTCCCGCAGCTCCTTCAGCCCCGCCTTCCCCGCCGCCACGGTGTCGCCCGTCGCCAGGATCACCGCCTCGCGCATCGCCTTGTCCCGCTTCAGGTCCACCGCCATCATCACCTCGCCCCGGTCCAGCCACGTGCGCACGTTGCGGCGCTTCTGCTCGCCGCCCTGCAGCACGTAGTGCCGCAGGTGCTCCACGCCGTATGCCAGGTGGCGGCGCAGGTCCTTCGCCGTCAGCTCGAAGAGTTGCCGGTCCACCTGCGAACGCGCGATCTTCCCCAGCCCGAACTCGCACAGCGCCAGCAGGAACGACGTCCGCATGATGTTCACGTAGATCGTGAACTCCGTGAACTTGAACGAGCCGTACACCGTGCGGCTGAAGAACCCCGGCGATTGCACGCCCAGCCCGCCGCCGTTCGCCAGCGCACGCTTCCGGAACACTTCCGTGTGGCGCGCCTGGTCGAACACCTGCGTCGCCAGGTACAGCTTCACCTCGTGGAACCCGTACGAGATCTCCTTCAACCACCCGGAGAGCACCTGGCACGAGTTGTACGACTGCTCCGAGATGTTCGACATGATCTGGTCGATCGACGCTTCGATGTGGTCCGGCAGCGGCTCGATCGATCCCCACGCAATGTCCGTCGATGGCTTCCATCGCTCGCGGATCGCCGATTCGTACAGGTCGGCGCTGTTCTCCGCCCACACTTCCAGCTTGTCGTAGATCGTGTACGGCGCCGGCAGGCCCATCTCCTTCGACGGCACCGCCCCGCGCGGCGTGTCGTTCTCGTACGGCCAGCGGTCGGGCGCCTGCCCGTACGAGCCGTAGTCCGCCATGCGCAGCGTTAGCCCCTCGGGCGGTATCTCGCGGATCCGCGGCGGCCGCTCCGTCGGGGCCTTCATCCATCTCAGGTCCGGCGCCGG
Source organism: Dehalococcoidia bacterium (assembly GCA_035286725.1). Taxonomy (GTDB): domain Bacteria; phylum Chloroflexota; class Dehalococcoidia; order DSTF01; family JACRBR01; genus JACRBR01. Next base: position 6,182 of record DATECV010000147.1, read on the forward strand.
CGGCGCAAAGATTCCTGGAATCTGCGGTGCCACTGGCTGCTCCTGCGTCGGCGTCTGCGTCTCGTTCTCTGCCATCGATACTTCAACCTCTACTAACAGCTAACAACTGACGGCTAAGAGCTGACGACTAGGCCGTCACCGGATCCAGCGCCGCCGCCATGAACGGGTTCATCTTCTGCCGCCGGTCGCCCAGCCCGCACACCTCCAACCGGTGCATGTACTCGTTCACCTGCCGCCGCCGGATCGCCAGCAGCTTGCCGTACCCGTCCGTCAGCTGCACCTCACTGGTGCCGCCGCCCAGCAGGATCGCCAGCGCCTCCGTCGTCTCGCCGCCGCCCGTCAGGCCAGCCTGCGACGATCCGACACCCAGGATCCCTTCCATGCGGTCCAGGTACGTGTGGATCTCCTCGCGCCGCTCCGGCTCCACCTCCATCACGTACTTCATGTGCATCACGCCGAAGGCCACGTGCCGGCTCTCGTCCTGCGCCGCCAGGCGGAACATGCGCTTGTCCACCTCGCTCTGCGCGAACATCTCGCCCATCCGGAACAGCGACTGCACGAAGCCCTCGCCCACCAGGTGAAGCGTCGACGTCATCTCCGTGAAGTCCTGCGCCGTCAGCAAGTTCACCGCGCCCGGCCCCGCCTGCAGCAGGCCGATGCCGTTCGCCAGTGCGCGCTTGCGGAACACGTCCAGGTGGCGCGCCTCGTCCATGATCTGCGAGGCCAGGAACAGCCCCACCTCGAAGAACTCACCGCTGACGTTCGGCGCGTACCGTCCCGGCACGTCGCCGGCGATGAACTCCACCTGTGTCAGGAAGGTGCAGAGCTGCGACATCGCCATCTCGAGCTCTTCCGGCAGGTCCGGCAGCTCCGCCCACGGCACGTCCGTCGCGCTCGACCACTGCCGCTGCACCGCCTCTTCGTACAGCAGCATCGCCGATTCCGACCACGACGCCGATCGGAACGGCCACATCTGCTGCGTGTTCTGCGCGTCGGGCCGCGCGCCCGCGCCGCGCATGCGGCCGCTCTGGTTGCGCGAGGTCGAAGGGATGTTTCCGTACGATCCCGTCGCGATCTCCTCCAGCGTCAGGCCGCGCCGACCGGGTGCGATGCGAAGACCGCGCTGGGCCGCGGGCGCCTCCAGCCACGAAAGGTCGACGTCTTCGCCTTCCGCGCGAAGCTCCTTCAGGATGTCCTGGCTCACAGCCATGGGGGCGCCTCCTTGTTTTGGTAAGCGTTCATTCAAATAAAGGATCGGCCGTAGCGCCCGGAAGCGCAACACAGCGTCCACAGCATACGCGCCCGTGGCCCCTCCGATCCACAAACGGCCCCTCCAAAGGGGGCCGAAGCGCCCGTCGACCGTGTAGGTCACGACATTCGCCAGCGGGAAGTACGGAAAAGGCCCGCTTCAGCGGGCCTGGTCCTTCGATAGCTGTTCGGTGGGCCTACGCCGCCGCCGGCTCCGACCCCCCGCCGGAACCCCGCAGCCGCATCGCCGCGAACGCCCCGCCGCCGATGACCACCAGCGCCACAATCCCGATGATCGGGGCCCACAGCGCCCAGTTCAGCCCACCGCTGCCCTTCACCCGCAGCGCCGCGGACTGCACCTGGATCGGCGTGATCTCGGTCGCGTCCGGGTTGGTCGCCTTCACCCGGTCCAGCGTCAGGTCCGTCGAACTCGATCCCACGGCGTTGAAGGTTACCGTCGCCAGCGTTCCCGCGCCGTCCGCCCCCGCCGGCTCCACGCGAAGCGTCACGCAGACCATCCGCAACACGCCCGGTTGGCTCTCCGGGTCCGGGCAGGTCACTTCACGCCCGCTGGAGCCCAGAAAGTCGCCCCGCTCGATCAGTGGCTTCGTCCCCTGGGGGTCCAGCGCCACCTGCAGCACGTCCGGGTCATACGCAAGCTGGAACTGGAACGAGCCCAGGTTCTTGGCGTTTTCGACCTCGATCTGCACGATCACGTCGTCGCCCTTCTTGACCGATTCCGGCGCCACGACCTTGAACAGCAGGTCCCCCGTCTGCGCCCCCACTGCGCCGGAGCCC
>DATECV010000148.1:0-3914 GCA_035286725.1 Dehalococcoidia bacterium
TCTTATACGACAGAGTCACGCGCTCCGCGTGCTTCGTCTGCCGGATCGTCGAAGGCCGGCCGCTCTTTCCCAACCCGCGCATCGTCTACGAAGATGATCGAGTTATCGCCTTCCTGAACCAGTTCCCGAGCCAGGAGGGCTACACGATCGTCTGTCCAAAACGCCATGCCGAACGGTTCGAGACGGACCTCTCTACGGACGAATGGGCGCATCTTCAGGCAGTCGTGCGCGAGGTCGCGCGGGCCGTCACCGACGTCACCGGCGCCATCCGCGTGTACATCGCGTCGCTTGGCAGCCCGGAACGAAACGCCCACATACACATCCACGTCTGCCCCTGCCCGGCTGGCACGCCCTTCGAGAAACAGCAATTCGCGGCGATGGATCTTCGTGGCGGCCAGGCCCTCCTGACCTTGAGCGACGCGCGACTCGACGAATTGGCCCGATCGATTGCGGAAGCGATTCGCCGAGCTGACACCTTCTAGCGCGGCGACAGTAGTCCATTGCATCGAGTGAGTGGTACCGGGGGTGGGACTCGAACCCACAAGGCCTTGCGGCCGGCGGATTTTAAGTCCGCTGCGTATGCCAGTTCCGCCACCCCGGCACGTGCTGACATCGCAACGCAGTACGGACAGCCCGACTATATCACGGTGCTTCGGCCGCCACGCGCGCGTGCTGTCTCCTTCGGCGACTCGCGAGCTACCCTGATCGGGTGAGCAAGCTCGCGGTGATCGCCGTGCCCGACCTGATGTTCCAGCCGCGGATCGAGGCGGCGGCGCGGGCGTTGGGGTTCGAGACGGAGGTGGCGGACACGCCGGTCTCGGCGCGGGACGCCCTCGCGCGGCGGCCCGCGGTCGTCATCGTCGACCTGCACGCCATAGGGCTCGACGCGGAGGTGGTGATCCGTGGCGCCAAGGCCGTCGGCGCGGGGGTGCTGGCGTTCGGACGGCACACGGCGCCTACCACGTTGCGCGCAGCGCGGCAGGCGGGGGCGGACCTGGCGGTGGCGCGGTCGGAGCTGGTCGAGAAGCTGCCGGAGCTCATCGCACGGATCACAGGTGTGAAGGCGGGAGAACCATCCGCTGACGATGCTCACACAGGTTGAAGCAGCCGCGAGCGCGCTGTCTCCTACGGCGACTCTCCCGAGAAGAGCCGCGCTGCAGGGCGGGGCACACATCCGTTCTATGGAACGCGCTCCCTGATTGTTGCGCGATCGGGGCGCTGCTATAGTTGGCGCACAGGGCACACGCCAAATTCTATGACCACGACAACCCCCGCCGTCCGCTACGAGACCGTCATCGGCCTGGAGACGCACGTCCAGTTGCTGACGGCGCGGAAGATGTTCTGCGACTGCAGCGCGTCGTACGCGGACGCGCCGCCGAACACGCACGTGTGCCCGGTGTGCATGGCGCTGCCGGGCGTGCTGCCGGTGATGAACCGCAAGGCCGTGGAGTTCACGGTGATGACGGGGCTGGCGCTGAACTGCGAGATCCCCGCGTTCGCGAAGTTCGACCGGAAGAACTACCCCTACCCGGACCTGCTGAAGGGCTACCAGATCTCGCAGTACGACCTGCCGTTGACGCAGAACGGCTGGATCGAGATCCAGGTGGAGGGCGAGGAGCCCCGCCGCGTCGGCATCACGCGCGCGCACCTGGAGGAGGACACGGCGCGTCTGACACACAAAGACGACGGCACCGGCGACGGGTATTCCCTCATCGACATGAACCGCGCAGGCGTGCCGCTGATGGAGGTGGTCAGCGAGCCGGACATGCGGTCGCCGGAAGAAGCGCGCGAGTACATGCTGAAGCTGCGCCAGATCCTCCGCTATATCGGCGTCAGCAACGCCAACATGGAGGAGGGCAACTTCCGCTGCGACGCCAACGTGTCGCTCCGCCCCGCCGGATCATCGGAGTACGGCGCGAAGGTGGAAGTGAAGAACATGAACTCGTTCAGTGCCGTGTACAACGCGATCCGATACGAGATCCACCGCCAGACGGAAGAACTCGATGCCGGGCGGACCATCGCGCAAGAGACGCGCGGGTGGGTCGAGGGCGCGCAGAAGAACGCCGAGGGCACCGAATACGCCAAAGGCAAGACCGTGAGCCAGCGGTCGAAGGAAGGGGCGCACGACTACCGCTACTTCCCCGAGCCGGACCTGCCGCCGGTGACGATCGATACCGCTTATGTCGAAGAGATTCGCTCCTGCTTGCCCGAGCTGCCCGACGCGAAACGCGCGCGGTTCCAGTCGGCGTACGGGCTCTCGCTGTACGACGCGAACCTCCTGGTGGAGTCGCGCGCGAAGGCGGACTACTTCGAGGCGGCGATGGCCCCCGCGCGCGCGGAGGGCGGCGACGTTCTGCGGGGATATGCGCGGCTTGTCAACAACTGGGTGAACGTGGAGCTGGCTCGTTTACTTAACGCAACCGACACCGATATCAGCGAGACGCGGGTCGCCCCTGCAAGCCTCTATGCTATGATCTCGCTCATCCAGGGAGGGACGATCACCGGCGCCACGGCGAAGTCGGTGTTTGAAGAGATGTTCCGCACGGGACGCGAGCCTGCCGTCATCGTCAAGGACCTCGGCCTGGAGCAGATCGGCGGGGCGGACGAGATCAGCCAGATCATCGACAAGATCATCGACGCGAACCCCAAGCCGGTGGCGGACTACCGCGCGGGCAAACAGGAGGCGATCAAGTTCCTGGTGGGCCAGGTGATGCGCGAAAGCAAGGGACGCGCGAAGCCCGACACGGTCACCGAGATCCTGAGAGAGAAGCTGGAAGCGCAGGCCAAGAATTGATCATTGATCTATTCACATTGAATGAGGCTGTGTTAGACTGGCGGGCGAAATGCGCCAGTTGATCAAAGATCCCAGCTTCATCAAGTGGTTCTACTTCGGCATGCACATCAAGCGGTGGCTGCTGCTGCTGCTGGTGGGCGTGGTCATCATGGGGCTGGGGTTCGCCTACTTCCTGCGCGAGGTGTACGTGAGCTACACCTTCCCCGACTGGGTGTACTACGCCACCCTGCAGTTCCTGCCCCGCTTCATCCGTGGCGGGCTGTTCGTGACGGCGGCGCTGGGCATCATCGGGTTCAGCGTGTGGAAGCTGAACCAGTCGCTTCTCTCGGCGTTCATCAAGCCGGAACGCAACGAGAGCATCGTCGACATCATCTACAACCACCGGTACCTCCGGCGGGGCCCCAAGATCGTCGTCCTGGGCGGCGGCACCGGGCTTTCGACGTTGCTGCGAGGCGTCAAGGAGTACACGGGCAACATCACGGCCATCGTCTCCATCGCCGACGACGGCGGGAGTTCGGGCCGGTTGCAGCGCGAGCTGGGGGTACTGCCGCCCGGCGACATCCGCAAGAACATCGCGGCGCTGGCGGACGCGGAACCGCTGATGTCGCAGCTCTTCGAGTACCGCTTCTCGGAGGGCGAAGGGCTGGAGGGCCACAGCTTCGGCAACCTGTTCATCGCGGCAATGACGCACGTCGCGGGCAACTTCGAGGAAGCGGTGCGGGAGACCAGCCGCGTGCTCGCGGTGCGGGGTCAGATCCTGCCTGCAACGTTGCACTCGCTGACGCTGTGCGCGCGCACGGACGACGGCAAGATCATCCGCGGCGAGTCGGCGATCACCGAACACGGGCACGTGAAGGAGATCTTTCTCGATCCGTCGCCGTTTGCGGCCGCGCAGGCGAATCCTGACGCGATCCGGGCGATCCTGCAGGCGGACATGATCATCTGCGGGCCTGGCAGCCTGATGACGAGCGTCATGCCAAACCTGCTGGTCGAAGGGATCCGCCGCGCCATCGAGGTGTCGTCGGCGCTGAAGGTCTACGTGTGCAACGTGGCCACGCAGCACGGTGAGACGGACTCGTTCAGTGTGAGCGACCACTTCACGGCACTGAAGGAGCATCTC
>DATECV010000149.1:0-3020 GCA_035286725.1 Dehalococcoidia bacterium
CACTTCCCAGGAGACGCATTCCCATGCCGCTGGACGCTATCGTCGTCAAGGGGGCTCGCGAGCACAATCTGAAGGACATCGACGTCACGATCCCGCGCGACAAGCTGGTGGTGATTACGGGGCTGTCGGGGTCGGGGAAGTCGTCGCTGGCGTTCGACACGATCTACGCGGAGGGTCAGCGGCGTTATGTAGAGTCGCTGTCCGCGTACGCCCGGCAGTTCCTGGGGCAGATGGAGAAGCCGGACGTCGACTACATCGAGGGGCTGTCGCCGGCGATCTCGATCGACCAGAAGGGGGCGAGCCACAACCCGCGGTCGACGGTCGGGACGGTGACGGAGATCTACGACTACCTGCGGCTGCTGTACGCGCGCGCGGGGACGCCACACTGCCCCACCTGCGGGCGGGCGATCGAGCGGCAGACGGTGCAGCAGATCGTGGACGCGATCCTGGCGATCGAGCCGGGTGCGCGGCTGATGATCATGTCGCCCATCATCAAGGACCGGAAGGGCGAGCACCTGCACGTGTTCGAGGACGCGCGGCGGGCGGGGTTCGTGCGCGTGCGGGTGGACGGGCGCATCCGGGACCTGGACGAAGAGATCACGCTGAACAAGAAGACGAAGCACTCGATCGAGGTGGTGGTCGACCGGCTGATCACGTCGGGGGCGGAGGCGGAGGGGTCGGCTTCGAGCGCGAGCCGGCTGGCGGAGAGCGTGGAGCAGGCGCTGAAGCTGGGGGGCGGGACGGTGCTGGTGGACATCGAGGAGCCCTCGGGCGGCGCCAAGGCCGCGAAGGGCAAGACTGCCGAGCCAAAGCACGAGGAGCGGTTGTACTCGGAGCACTATTCGTGTGCGTTTGACGGGACTTCTATCGGGGAAATTGCGCCCCGGAACTTCAGTTTCAACTCGCCGCACGGGGCGTGTCCGGAGTGCACGGGGCTGGGGGTGAAGATGCAGATCGACCCGGCGCTGGTGGTGCCGAACAAGTCGATCTCGATCGAGGCGGGGGCGATCGCACCGTGGTCACGGGCGGCGTCGACGAACACGTGGTACATGCGGATGATCCAGGCGGTGGCGAAGAAGCACGGGTTCAAGCTGAACGTGCCGGTGAAGGAGATGAAGAAGCAGCACATGGAGCTGGTGCTGTACGGGGACGCCGACCAGATCCAGATCAGGTACCAGACGTCGGGCGGGCACACGAACCGCTGGGACACGACGTACGAGGGGGTGATCCCGAACCTGGAGCGGCGGTACAAGGAGACGGACAGCGAGTACATCCGCGGGGAGATCGAGAAGTTCATGGCGGCGGTGCCGTGCCACGCGTGCGGGGGGGCGCGGCTGAAGCCGGAGACGCTGGCGGTGACCGTCGGCGACCGGAACATCCAGGGGTTCACGTCGATGGACGTGCGCGAGGCGCTGGCGTGGATCGAGGAGCTGGCGGGGCCGAAGACGCCGCTTTCGGAGCGCGAGCAGATCATCGCGCGGCAGATCATCAAGGAGATCCGCGAGCGTCTGACGTTCATGTTCGACGTAGGGTTGGACTACCTGACGCTGGACCGGGCGGCGGGGACGCTCTCGGGCGGGGAAGCGCAGCGGATCCGGCTGGCGACGCAGATCGGGTCGAGCCTGATGGGGGTGCTGTACGTCTGCGACGAGCCGAGCATCGGGTTGCACCCGGCGGACGACGAGCGGCTGATCAAGACTCTGCTGCGGCTGCGGGACATCGGGAACACGGTGCTGATCGTCGAGCACGACGAGGCGATGATGCGGGCGGCGGACCACATCGTGGACATGGGGCCGGGCGCGGGCGAGCACGGCGGTCGTGTGGTGGCCGAAGGCACGATCGACGACATCATGGCGTGCGAGGAGTCGATGACGGGGGCGTACCTGAGCGGACGGCGCCAGGTGCCGCTGCCGGATGAACGCCGGCCGGGCAACGGGCACAGCATCGAGATCCGGGGGGCGCGCGAGAACAACCTGAAAGACATCGACGTCGACATCCCGCTGGGGAAGTTCGTGGTGGTGACGGGGGTTTCGGGCAGCGGGAAGAGTACGCTGATCAACGAGATCCTATACAAGAAGCTGGCGCAGGACCTGTACAACTCGCGCGACCGTCCGGGCGAGGTCGACACGGTGAAGGGGCTGATCTACATCGACAAGGTGGTGGACATCGACCAGTCGCCGATCGGGCGGACGCCGCGGTCGAACCCGGCGACGTACACGGGGGTGTTCACGCCGGTGCGGGAGCTGTTCTCGAACTCGCCGGAGGCGCGGCTGCGGGGGTATACGCCGGGGCGGTTCAGCTTCAACGTGAAGGGCGGGCGGTGCGAAGCGTGCACGGGCGACGGGTACATCGAGATCGAGATGCACTTCCTGCCGGACGTGACGGTGCCGTGCGAGGTGTGCAAGGGGAAGCGGTACAACCGGGAGGCGCTGGAGATCCTCTATAAGGGGAAGAGCATCGCGGACGTGCTGGACATGACGGTGACGGAGGCGTGCGAGTTCTTCGCGGCGATCCCGCAGCTAAAGCGGAAGCTGGAGACGGTGCGGGACGTGGGGCTGGGGTACATCCGGCTGGGGCAGCCGGCGACGACGCTCTCGGGCGGCGAGGCGCAGCGGGTGAAGCTATCGACGGAGCTGTCGAAGCGGAGCACGGGGCGGACGCTGTACATCCTGGACGAACCGACGACGGGGTTGTCGTTCGAGGACACGCGGGCGCTGCTGGAGGTGCTGCAGCGGCTGGTGGACGCCGGGAACACGGTGGTGGTGATCGAGCATCACCTGGACGTGGTGAAGAACGCGGACCACATCATTGACCTGGGGCCGGCGGGCGGCGACCGCGGCGGGCGGCTCATCGCGGAGGGGACGCCGGAGGAGGTGGCGACGGTGCGGGACAGCGCGACGGCCACGTATCTGCGGCGGGTGTTGCCGGCCGAGCGCTGGCACTCGGAGGGGACAGGGGACGGGGGACAGGGGACAGCTCGGAAGAACGGGCGAGTGGCGGCGAATGGGGCGAAGGGCGCG
>DATECV010000150.1:0-10215 GCA_035286725.1 Dehalococcoidia bacterium
GCCCCCAATGTCCCGCATCTTCGACATCGCCAACAACTACGTCGAGGACCTCGCCGCGCTCGACCCGAACTTCGCCACCAGCATCGGCGTGCCCGGCCACGAGACCGAGCTCACGGACTACTCTCCCGAGGGCTGGGCGAAACTCGCCGATCTCAACCGCCGCACACTCCCTGAGGTCGAGGCCACGGAGCCCGAGGGCGAGCACGACCGCATCGCCCGCGACGTCATGGTCGAGCGCATGCGCGTCCGCTACGACCTCTACGAGGCCGGCGAGTACCTGCGCGACGTGAAGATCATCGGCAGCGGCATGAGCGCCGTGCGCAGTGTGTTCGACCAGATGCCGCGCGCGACGGAACAGGACTGGCGCCACATCGCCGGCCGCCTGATGGCCGTGCCGGGCGCGCTGGCCGGCTATCGCGCCTCGCTGTCGAAGGGACTGGCCGAAGCGAAGGTCGCGGCGAAGCGGCAGGCGCTGCAGTGCGCGGGGCAGGCGGAGACCTGGTCGGGCCTGAAGGCGGGCACGCCGTCGTTCTTCAGCACGCTGGTGGACGCGTTCGACGGCGGCGGCGTCAACACCGACGGACTGCGCGCCGATCTCGAGCGCGGGGTGCGCGGCGCCGAGCAGGCGTATGCGGAGCTGCGCTCGTTCCTGCTGGACACCTACCTCCCGAAAGCCGCCGAGCGCGACGGCGCCGGACGCGAGCGCTACGCGTTGAACTCCCGCGTCTTCAACGGGGCCGAGCTGGACCTGGAGGAGACGTATCGCTGGGGCTGGGACGAGCTGTACCGCGTCGAGGCGGAGTTGGACGCGACGGCGGACAAGATCCAGCCGGGCGCGACCGTCGCCGAGGCGCTGAAGCTGCTGGAGACGGACCCCGCGCGGTCGCTGGACAGCGCGGAGGCGTTCCAGTCGTGGCTGCAGGAGCTGCACGACCAGGCGCTCGATGACCTGGACGGCACGCACTTCGACATCGACCCGCGCATCAAGCGCGTGGAGGTGATGATCCCGCCGCCCGGCGGCGCGCTCGCGCCCTACTACACTGGGCCGTCCGAGGATTTCACGCGCCCCGGCCGCACCTGGTGGCCGCTCGGCACGCGCACGCGGTTCCCGAAGTGGTTCCAGGTGACGACCGCCTACCACGAAGGCGTGCCGGGCCATCACCTGCAGGTCGGGGCCGTGCGCTGCTTCTCGGACCGGCTCTCGCGCTACCAGCGGACCGCGGCGTTCGTCAGTGGGCACGGTGAAGGCTGGGCGCTGTACGCGGAACGGCTGATGGGCGAGCTGGGCTACCTGCAGAATCCCGACTACGAGCTGGGGATGCTCAGCGCGCAGGCCATGCGCTGCGTCCGCGTCATCGTCGACATCGGCATGCACCTCGAGCTCCCGATCCCCGCCACCGACCGCTTTCACCCCGGCGAGACCTGGAACCACGACCTCGCGCTCGAGTTCGCCGTCGAGCGCAGCCTGCAGCCGCGCGAGTTCATGGCCAGCGAGATCATCCGGTACCTGGGCTGGCCCGCGCAGGCTATCAGCTACAAGGTCGGCGAGCGCGCCTGGCTCGCCGCCCGCGAAGCCGCGAAGAAGCGAGAAGGCGCGGCGTTCGACCTGAAAGCATTCCACACGAAGGCGCTGATGCTGGGCCCGATGGGCCTGGCCCAGCTCGAAAAGGAGATGGCGCGCTGAGCCGGTCAGCCAGTCAGCGCGTCAGCCGGTCAGGCCTTCAATCGCTGCAACTGACGCCCTGTCCCCTGTCCGCTGTCCCCTGTCCCCTGTCCCCTGTCCCCTGTCCCCTGTCCCCTGTCCCCTGTCCCCTGTCCCCTGTCCCCTGTCCCCTGAGACACTACACTCACGAGCATGCCGGCAGCCGCCGTCGCGCTGCTCGTCGCCGCCGCGTTCGGGCACGCGACGTGGAACTACCTCGCGAAGGGGGCGCGCAACGACGCGGCGTTCACGCTGGCGTTCGTCTTCACCTCGATGGTGATCTACCTGCCGGTCGCCATCGTCGCGTGGATCGTAGACCAGCCGGAGCTGGGCTGGCAGGCGCTCACCTTCATCGCGGTGTCGGCGTGCATCCACGTCGCGTACTACGTGCTGCTCACGCAGGGCTACCGTGCCGGCGACCTGTCGGTCGTGTACCCGCTGGCCCGCGGGACGGGGCCGTCGCTGGCCGTCGCCGGCGCGATCCTGATCTACGGCGAACGGCCATCGGCGGTGGCCCTGCTGGGCACGCTGCTGGTCGTCGCGGGCATCATCGTCGTATCGTGGTCGCCGCGGCTGCGGCACGACAACGCGGTGGCCGTATCGGTGGCGTTCGCCCTCGCGACGGGCGCCGTCATCGCGACGTACACGCTCTGGGACAAGAAGGGCGTCGGCTACACGTCGCCCGTGATCTACGCGTACGGCATCGACCTGGTGCGCGTCGCGATCTTCGCGCCCCTGGTGCTCGCCACGGCGACCGGACGCGCGGCCCTGTCGTACGCCTGGCGCGAGGAGCGGCGAGCGGTGGTCGGGATCGGGCTGCTGGAGCCGGGTGCGTACATGATGGTGCTGGCGGCGCTGACGCTGGCGCCCGTGAGCTACGTGGCGCCAGCGCGCGAGATGAGCATCCTCATCGGCGCGGCCATGGGCGCCCACCTGCTGGGCGAGGAAGACGGGCCGCGGCGGCTGGCCGGGGCAGTGGCGATCGTCGCGGGCGTATTCATGCTCGCCCTCGGGTGATTCTGCGGTTGAACGGCCATCACCACGAACGTATACTCCAAATCCGTGAGCATGAACGCTGATCTCGCCGCCACCCTCGAAGCGATGCGCGTAAGTCGCGCGGCGCTTGTCGCCGTCATCGAGCCCCTGACGGCCGAGGACATGGCGAAGTCCCGGCCCGGGGGCTGGTCCACGGGACGTGTGCTCCATCATGTCATCGAGTCTGAGGTCGCCTACGTGAAGCTGCTCGCGCACCTCCGCGGGTTGGCGGCGCCCGACATTGCCGCGGTCGTGCCGCTGGACGGCAAGGACGCGCTGTCTCAGCTCGCGCGCACGCGTGATGTGCTGCTGCGGATGGCGGAAGGCATCGACGACGAGACGCTGTATCGTCTCGCGCCGCTCGGCAGCAACGAGTACAGCGCGCTCAGCGTGCTGGAGAACGATGCGGACCACGATCACGAGCATCTGGCGCAAGTCTCTCGCCTGATCGCCGGCTCCGTCGGCGCCTGAACCCGTGCTGGACGGACCGTCTGCTACGTCATCGATCCGGCCAGCTCGCGCCGGCGATCTGGCCCGGCTGACCGAGATCTACAACCACTACGTCATCAACACGCCCACGACCTTCGACACCGAGCCCTTCACCGCCGAGCAGCGGGCCGAATGGTTCTCGCACTACGCCACCACCGGCCGGCACCGCCTGCTCGTCGCTGAGCGCCACGGCGAGGTGGTGGGTTACACCAGTTCCAGCAGGTTCCACCCGCGCGCCGCCTACGACACCACGGTCGAGCTGACGGTGTTGTGCGCGCCCGAGGCCATCGGCTACGGCATCGGCCAGAAGCTGTACGAGGCGTTATTCGCCGCCCTCGCCGCCGAGGACATCCACGCCTTCGTCGCGCTCATCACGCTGCCCAACAAGGGATCCTGCGCCATCCACGAACGCTTCGGCTTCCGCCAGATGGGCATCCTGCGCGAAGGTGGCCGCAAGTTCGGCCAGTACTGGGACGTGGCGTACTATCAGAAGCTGGTGCGGGAAGGCTGATGGACGAACCGAAGCCCCCTGTCCGCATCCGGCCCGCGACGCTCGACGATCTGTCGCGTATCGTCGAGATCTACAACCACTACGTCATCCACACGCCGATCACGTTCGACCTTGAGCCCGTGACCGTCGCCGAGCGCCGGCCCTGGTTCGACCAGTTCGCCGATGGCGGCCGCCACCGCCTGCTCGTCGCCGAAGACAGGAGCAACGTCCTGGGCTACGCCTGCACGCACCAGTTCCGCACCAAGGCTGCATACGACACTACGGTGGAGACCACGATCTACTGCGCGCCCGAGGCCACCGGACGCGGCGTTGGTACGGTGCTGTACGCAGCACTCTTCGATGCCATCGCCGCCGAAGACATCCACCGTGCCGTCGCGGGGATCACGCTGCCGAATGACGCCTCGGTCGCCCTACACGAGCGGTTTGGTTTCGCACCGATCGGCGTGTTCCACGGTGTCGGCCGCAAGTTCGGCCAGTACTGGGACGTCGGCTGGTACGAGCTCGCCTTGTAACGAGCGCCTACACGCCCATCGACTCGCGCAGGTTGCGGGCGAGCGCGAACGGATCGCTGGAGACGACACTGGCGGCGTAGAGCTCCATCGCGCCGAAGTCCGCGGTACGCGACGACGGGTCCCCGCGATCGACGATGCGCACCACCACCGGGAACCCCTCCCACGACTCGGGCGTCTCCGACCAGGGCGGGGTGTAGATCACCAGGTTGAACGACGTCACGCCCATCCGGTCGCGATAGCACTCCAGGACATCGTAGATGCGGTCCTTCAGCGAGGTGGAGACGAAGGGCGCGAAGAGGAGGACCTCGTTCTCCTTCTTCGGCGTGAGGTTGGCGATGACTTTCGTGCCGTCCTTCTCGAACGCGCAGCCGACGGACTGGTGGGCGAGGAACAGGTCGCTGAAGTAGTTCGACCGCTCGTGCGCCTGGTAGATGGACGCGGAGCGGCGCAGGTGCTCGACGGCGGCGTAGTGCATCCCGCGGCCCATGATGACCTGCGCGTGTCCGTGGAGCAGCGAGGCCCCGGCGCGCCAGAGGCAGTTCCAGAGGAACACGTAGTACTTGGCCTCGGGGTCGGAGGCGTGGGCCAGATCGCCCCAGCGGCCGCCGGTGTCCACGTAGTCGTGCAGCATCTCGCGCGTGAAGCGGAGCGGGTGCTTTTCATTGAACACGACGAGCCCGTGGAAGCCGTCGAACTTGGCGATGTTGCTGGCTGTGACGCAGTACTTGCCGCGCACCCGCCCGAAGAGGTCCTCGGGAGTCCCGTTGTAGGGGTCGGCCAGGGGGTCGGGCGGCCCCTCGCTCAGCTCCCGGTCCAGGTCGATCTCGTGATGCCACATGGGACGGCTGGAGCGGAGCCAGTTGAAGAGCACGCCCTCAAGCGTCACCTTGTTCGTGATCTTGACGATCTTCTGCTCTCGCGTCGCGCCCACGTCGCCGAACTGCTTTTCGATCCAGGGGAGCATGGCATCGGGCGGGACCAGGGCGCCGGTGGTGCTGCTGAGGTCGAAGATGCGCTCGAAACGGGCATGCTCCTCGTGCGGCAGGCCTGCGGCGAGCTCCTCGATCTGAACGATGCTGTAGTCCTGCTGGATCGCCATCCACTCCACCTTTGCCGGCCCGGGCCCGAAGCCTGGGCGCGTTCTCTCCGTACAGTATGAACGTCAGCGGTGTACCGACGTTCAAGTAGCTGGGCGGCCTGATTTGGACCGAATCTCACCTACTCCCTTAATGTTTGAAGTGGCGCACCCCGGTGGCAACCATCGCCATGCCGTGCTCGTCGCAGAGGGCGATGGAGTCCTCGTCACGGATGGAGCCACCGGTCTGGACGATCGCGGCAACGCCGGCGGCGGCGCACACCTCGACCGTGTCCGGGAACGGAATCAGGGCGTCGGAGGCGGAGACGGCGCCGCGCGCCTGCTCGCCGGCCTGCGCGCAGGCCAGGCGCGCGCTCTCGACGCGGTTCGTCTGCCCGGCGCCCATACCGATCATCACGCGGTCCTTCGCGATCACGACGGCGTTCGACTTCACGTGCTTGCAGCACTTCCAGGCAAAGCGCATGTCGGCAAGCTCTGTTTCGGTCGGCTGGCGCTTCGAGAGCACGCGCATTTCGGGTGGATCGACGGCGACGCGATCGTACTCCTCCACGAGCATGCCCCCAACGACGCCACGGTGCTCCAGCGCGCGTGTGCGCATGTCGACGGGCGGCGCCTCCAGGATGCGGAGGTCCTTCGACTTCGACAGCAGCTCGACGGCCTCGGAGGAGAAGGCGGGCGCGATGATGATCTCGACGAACAGGCGCTGGCCGCTGGTGGGGTGCTTGGTCGCGCGGATCGCCTTCGCCAGCGTGTCATCGACGGGCCGGTTGATGGCGATGATGCCGCCGAACGCGGAGATGGGATCGGCCGCGAAGGCGAGGGCGAACGCCTGCGCCAGGTCGTCGCGGCTGGCGATGCCACAGGGCGTCATGTGCTTCACGATGACGATGGCCGGCTCATCGAAATCACAGGCGGCGGACCAGGCGGCATCGGCATCGAGGATATTGACGTAGGAGAGCGCCTTGCCGTTGAGCTGACGGGCGTTGACCACACCTTGAGGCCTGCGGACGCGCGGGTCGAGCTGGCGGTAGAGGGCGCCGAGCTGGTGGGGATTCTCGCCGTAGCGGAGATCTTCCTTCTTCGTGAGCGCGAGCGTCAGGTGGTCGGGGAAGGGGTCCTCGTCGCCTCGCAGATACGTGGCGATGATGGTGTCGTACGTGGCGACGTGCTGGAAGGTCTTGACGGCGAGCTTTCGGCGCCAGTCGATCGGGATGTCGCCGGTTCGAAGGGCATCGAGCAGGTCGTTGTAATCGGCCGGATCGACGACGGGGAGGACGTGGAGGAAGTTCTTGGCGGCGGCGCGGAGCATCGTCGGCCCGCCGATGTCGATCTGGTCCAGCGCGTCCTGCAACATCACGCCGTCGCGCGCCACCGTCTCCTGGAACGGGTACAGGCCGCCCACGATGATGTCGATCAGCTTCAGTCCGTGCTCATCCAGTTGCGCCAAGTGCTCCGGTTTGTCGCGGCGCGCCAGGATGCCCCCGTGCACGCCGGGGTGCAGCGTCTTCACGCGGCCATCGAGGATCTCCGGGAAGCCGGTCAGGTCGCTGACCGGGCGGATGGCGACGCCGGCGTCGTCGAGGATGCGGTACGTGTTCCCGGTGGCGTACATCTCGACGCCGAGGGACTGAAGGCCCTGGGCGAGCTCAACGAGGCCGGTCTTGTCGTAGGGAGCGAGGATGGCTCTGGCTGTCATGTGGTCGCTTATCGCTGGTCGCCGGCTATTCGATGATCACCCTGCGATGGTCTGTTTGGCTGACGACACGGCCGACGGGCCTCGCCTCGGGCACCTGCGCCTCGATGGACTCGGCGTCGCCCGGAGATACGGCGAAAACGATCCCGAGACCCATGTTGAAGGTGTGGAACATGTCTTCGTCGGATATCGCGCCGCGCTCCTGGATCAGCGAGAAGAGCGCGGGGACGCGCCACGCCGCGCGGTCGAAGTGAGCTGCCAGGCCGTCGGGCAGAATGCGCGGGATGTTGTCAGTGAGGCCGCCGCCGGTGATGTGCGCGATGCCGTGCAGCCGGGGGACTACTGGCCTCAAGTCGGCCAACTACGGGCGGTGTACGGCGAGGAGCGCTTCGCCGAGCGTCTCCTCCAGCCCGGGCACCCTCGCCTCCAGCGCCGCCCGGTCGTCCGCCGGGGCGCCGCCCGTGCCGATGCCGAAGATCTTCCGCACCAGCGAGTACCCGTTCGTGTGCAGCCCCGTCGATGGCAGCGCCAGCAGCACGTCGCCGTCGCGAATCTTCGAGCCATCGATCACGTGCGCGCGCTCCACGACGCCGACGAAGAAGCCAACGAGATCGAAGTCGCCGGGCGCGTAGATGTCGGGCATGTCGGCGGTCTCGCCGCCGATGAGCGCACAGCCCTGCGCCTCGCACGCACGGGCCATGCCGTCGACCAACTCAAGCTTGCGCTCGGCCGTAAGATCGGAGGTGCCAATGTAGTCGAGGAAGAAGAGGGGCTCGGCGCCGGTGCAGAGGATGTCGTTCACGCAGTGATTCACGAGGTCCTGACCGACCGTATCGTATCGGTCCATCAGCATGGCGATACGCAGCTTCGTGCCGACGCCGTCCGTGCTGGAGGCGAGGACGGGCTCGCGATATTGACCGAGCTTGAACAACCCCCCGAATGGCCCCACGCCGGACAGCACCTCCGGCCTTGAGGCCCGGGACGCGACGTCTTTGATGCGATCGACGAGGTCGCCACGCGCCGCAAGATCGACACCCGCACGGGCGTAGGCATCGGCGTTCGGGTCGGAGCCGGGGCTGCTGAGGGAGGTGGACACCGTCACAGGCTACACCCGGTGCAGCGGAAGGGTGTATTCGACCGCGTGGCGGTCGAGGGTGCCGGCGGGCGGCTCCATCGACAGCTTGTCCATCTGCAGGGGGACCGGGCGCGGGTACTCGCCCGTGAAGCAGGCCAGGCAGAGCTTCTCGCGCTTACCCTGGACCGCGCTGACGAGACCTTCCACGCTGAGGTAGCCGAGAGAGTCCGCGCCAATCGTCTGGCAGATCTCGTCCACGGTCTTTTGAGCAGCTATGAGTTCCCATCGCGTACCCATGTCGATGCCATAGAAGCAGGGATGCGTGATGGGCGGGGAGGTCACCCGCATGTGGACTTCCTTCGCGCCAGCCCGTCGCAGCATCTGGATGACGCGGGGGGTCGTCGTGGCGCGAACGATGCTGTCCTCGACCAGAACGACGCGCCGATCCTGCAGCACATCCCGCAGCGCGTTGTACTTCAGGTAGACGCCGACTTCGCGCAACCGCTGGTCCGGCTGGATGAACGTCCGGCCGACGTAGCGGTTCTTCACCAGGCCCTGCATGAACGGAATGCCGGACGCCTGCGAGTAACCGATGGCCGCCGGCGTCGCTGAATCTGGCACGTCGATCACGACGTCGGCGTCCGCGGGGTGTTCCTTCGCAAGCTGGCGACCCAGGGCCAGGCGGAGCGGGTACACCAACTTTCCGTCCAGCACGCTGTCCGGCCGGGAGAAGTAGATCTGCTCGAAGACGCAGAATGCCTGCTTTTCGCTCTCGCCGAGGGGTTTCAGGCTCTGCAAGCCCTCGGCGTCTATGTAGATAACCTCGCCGGGTTCGACCTCGCGGATGAACGTAGCGCCGAGATGGTCGAATGCACAGGACTCGGATGCCACGACCCAACCGCCATCGATGCGGCCGAGACAGAGCGGGCGGTTGCCCATGGGATCGCGAGCCATCATCAGGGCATCGGGCGTGATGACGGCGAGACAGTAGGAGCCGTTGAGCTTGCGCATAACGTGCGCCCAGCGCTCCTTCCAGTCGGCGCCAGGCGCGTTCGCGAGCATGTGGGCGATAACCTCGGAGTCGCTGCCGGTGGTAAAGGTGACCCCTTCGACGAGCAACTCGTCGCGCAGTTCATTGGCGTTGACGATGTTGCCGTTGTGACCAAGGGCGAGCTCTCCGTGTTCGCCCCAGACGCGGAACGGCTGCGCGTTTCCGGCGCGGGAGGCGCCAGTGGTCGAATAGCGCGTGTGCCCGATGGCGAACGAGCCGGGGAGGTAGCTGAGATCGTCTTCGTCGAAGACCTGGGAGACGAGGCCCATGCCGGTCTTGAGGTGAAGTGTGCGGGAGTTGGCTGTGGTGATACCGGCGCTCTCTTGCCCCCGATGCTGGAGGGCGTAGAGGCCGAAGAAGGTGATCCTTGCGACATCTTCACCCGGCGCGTACACGCCGAAGACGCCGCACGCCTCCCTCACGTTTGGGAGCACACCAACCTCCTGCCCAAAGGCAGTTGCTCCGCAGAAGGTGCCCACGGGGCGTTCCGCCGCCCATACCGTCGCCGTGTCCCGTCGGGTCCCTCTGGATTCACATGGTAGCAGGCGGGGCCAGACGTGGGAAGCTGGACGTCAGACGCCAGACATGAAACGTGAGAGGCGGGGAAATCGCCCGCGACGGAGCCGGCGGCTACAATCACCCCCATGACCTCTCCAGCTTCCAGCCTCCGCCTTCCAGCTTCTCCCACGTCTTTCTCACCTCTCACCTCCCACTTCTCACGTCGCCACCCACCTCTCACCTCCCGCATCTCACCTCGCACTCCATGAAGATCCTCTTCACCCTCCGCCAGGGGAACATGTATTCCGGCGGGCAGGGCGTATACACCGCCGAGGTCACGCGCGAGCTGGCGCGGCTGGGGCACGAGGTACACCTGATCGTCGGGCCGCCGTGGCCGGACACCGACCCGGCGGTGACGGTACACAGGGTGCCGTCGTACAGCGTCTACCGGCTGCTGGAGACGCAGAGGTTCTGGTTTTACGGGCGCGATCCGAAGAGCTTCTTCCACCCCCTGAACGCGTACGAGCTGGCGACGAGCCGCGCGGGACAGTTC
>DATECV010000151.1:0-19321 GCA_035286725.1 Dehalococcoidia bacterium
CCAGCCCTAGTACGCGCCTCCCAGCTTCCGGTGGTCCCAGGACACGATCTTCTTCACGTCCAGCCGCACAACGATGCGCTTCGCGGCGCTCTTCTGAATCGCCGGCATCGCCGCTCCGTTGACCTGGATGCCCTGGTACCGTTCGGTGAGCTGCACCCCGAACGCCAGCACCTGCTGCGGCTCTTCGATGAGCTGCGCATCGGCCACCAGCTCGACGCCGCGCAGCTCGTTGTATGCGTGTCCGTCCTCGATGAGGCACGTCAGTCGCGGGTCGCGCCGCAAGTTCACGATCTTCTGCGACTTACCATACGTCCAGAACGCCGGCGCGCCATCGATGAACCCGAACCACATCGCGACGACGTGCGGCCGCCCGTCCGCGCCCACCGTGGCCACGGACATCGTCCGCTGCTCCTGCAGGAACGCCTCGATCTCTTCCGGCGTCATCACGATCTTGTTCCTGCGCGACATATGTGCCTCTCCCGCTGCCAGCAGTCTGTCAGCCGTCAGCTAACGACTCTGTCCCCTATCCACTGTTCACTGTCCCCCACGGTACGCGTTCCACGCCGCCGTGTCCGCGAACCAGTTATCGAACCGCTCCTGCGACGCCAGGATGTCCGGCCCCGTCCCCTTCCCGTCGACGACGTTCTTCAGAAGCCGGAAGTAGTCGAACCGGTCGATCGCCGGGCTGAACAGGATCAGCAGGTCCGCCACCTGCCCCTTCGCCGCCGCGAACGCGTGCAGCGTGTTCGGCGCCACGATCGCCAGGTCACCCTTCCCCGCGCTGACGACGTCCTCGCCCACAAGGATGTCCACGCACCCGTCGAGCACGTAGAACAGCTCCGACGAGCCCTTGTGCGTGTGCGGCCGCCCGTCCGCCCCCGTCCGCAGCGTCCCGTGCACCACGCTGAACGCCCCCGCCGTGTCCGCCTTGTCGGAAAGCAGCTGCATCATCTGCGGAGGGAACACAAGCTGCGGAGCTTCCTCAGATCGAACGATAAGGTTGCCAAGCGCCCGGATCGTCATGGTCGCATTGTCAGCGAAACTGTTCTGTGGTCCAATCTTGCTCGTGCGAGCACGGTTCTTCCTTCTATCGATGGCCATCGTATGTTGCGGTCTCACCGCCTGCAAGAACGATGCCGTAAGGAGCGGCGATGCGACGGAACCCCCGTCCTCGGACTCCTCCACGCCAGAAACGCAGGGCGCCACGCCCTCCGCGACGAGATTCCCGCCGGGCACCGTCGCGCTGTTCGATATCGAGCGGGGGACCGGCGAGAACATCGACCTGGGCACGGCCGCCCTGCGAGCTGCCTGGATAGAGGACGGCGAGACCGTCCTGATCCTGGATGCGTACACGGGCAAGTACCTGGTAATGAACCTCGATGGGTCTGTCGTCGGCGAGGTTGCTGACTCGAGATACACGACGGGCTATGAGCCACATGCCGTGATCGATGTTCGGCCAGTGCGGGATCAGCAATGGGTGGCTGTCGCGGACTTCGAGTCTCGGCGGATGACTCTCGTAAGTTCGCGTGAATGGAGGGAGGAGATCGTCCGTGACGATGCATTCGTACAGGGCCAGTTCTCCCCGGGCGGGCAGTGGCTCGCCGGCTCCGTCAGTGGCATCGGGCCGGACGGCCTTATCGACGAGGCGAGCACGCTCGTGGGCATCTTCGCTCGAGAGGGGACCTGCGGCGATTCTCGCCCCTACGCGTGCCTCGAATGGACCCTTCCGCAAGACACGCCAGGCGAGCAGCGCTTCTTTGCGTATGGCGATGCATGGGCGCCTGACGGGAACCACATCCTGGTACAGAGACGACCAATCTGCCCGGAGCAAACGCCCGGGACCCCGCCCATCCCATGCACCCCCGAAACCACCTTCGAGGTATACGCCTGGCCTTCGCGTGACCTCGTCTTCTCAAAGGAAGCGGGCCAGTTCGGGGAAATCGAATGGGCTGGCGCCGGTCAGCTGAGAGTCGACCGGGAGTCAATCCTCAGCCTCGACGGCACGCTCTCAGCACTACCAGAAGGGCTTCGCGGCTGTTGCGTTTCGTTCTCGCCGGATGGCAGATACGCTGTCGATAGTGTAATCCCGGGGGAGGACTGCTCACTGATCGAGGTCGCCACCGGTGCCGTAATAGCGTCCGTGCCCGCCGGGGATGGCGACACGAACGACACCGGGATCTGTCAGTTCGTGAGTTGGACGGCCGACGGCTCGATGGCCATCGCGACCGGGGTCAATACTCCATAGAACCGCGCCAACTCCCAACGCCCAACCCCTAACGACTAACCCCTACCCTCACCAGATCCCGAGCTGCATCTTCACGTCGTCCGATGCCATCGTACGCGGGTCCCACGGCGGCGAGAACGTCAGCTTGCCCAGCACCTGCTTCACGCCCGGGCCCGTACCACGCTGAACGCCCCCGTGTCCGCCTTGTCCGCCAGGAGCTGCATCACCTGAACGGGGAACTCGAGCCGGTCAGCCTCGTCCCCACGAACCACGAAGGCGCCAGTTTCAAGAAGACTCAAGAACGCTCCCACTCGTCTCGCCGCTTCGCACCACTTCCGCGACTAGTGTAATTCAATGAAACCTATCGTAGGCTGGATGAGATGAAGCGGCGAGGCCGTCCTCCGCACCCCGATGTCCTCACGCCCCGTGAATGGGAAGTGCATGCCCTCCTGCGCGAAGGCCTGTCCAACGAGGACATTGCGGCTCGCCTGGGAATCACCCTGGCCACTGCGAAGTACCACGTGTCCGAAATCATCACCAAGCTCGGTGTACGCGACCGCCGCGAAGCAGCCCGCTGGCCCGGTGACACGCATCACCGTGCGTGGCTGTTCGGCCTGAGCAGTCGGCGTCCCAGGGCCCTCGCGCCCGTGTTGCAGGTAGCTTCCGCAGCCGCCTTCCTCATCGTCTTTTTCGCTGTCGGCCTGCTGATCTGGGGCGTGACTCGTACTTCATCACAGCCAACGGACCGACGCCTGGTCGCGCCATCCTGGATGATCGCTGACATCCCGACACAACGTCCGAGCGTCATCGTCTTCGACCTCGCGGCGCACAAGGCCAGCCGCCTCGACCTCGGTAACACAACAGGCCTCCTGCGATGGGTCGACAACGGCGATGTCCTGGTGGGATACGACTCTTCGGCCTCCGAGTACAGGACCGTACGGCTCGACGGCACCGTGGTGCGGTCCCTGTTACCCCAGCCCGATGACGGAACGCTGAATTCGTGGCTCGCTCCGGCCTACGACAGCCGCCGGTTGATCGTCAACACAGAGGGCGGGGAACTCGCACTCATCGACGCCTTCACTGGCGAGTCAGCCCCGTTCGCCGTTGTCGACGGCGCGGAGACCTCCGCACAGGCCGCGGTGGACGGCTCTCGATTTGCGTTCTCGAATCGGCAGGACTCGTACTCGAACGATCGGGCTGCGGGCGTCGCTGGAACAGGATCGTCGCTGATCCTCAGCGACGGGATGGTCTTCGCAACTCTCACTGAAGACGACGACACGGCCCTGGAGCTCGCTCCCAACGCATGGTCATCCGACGGCGAGAAGATCCTCATGACGCAGTCCGGCCTCGGGGCCCTGTGCGGGCCGAACTGTCGTGAGTACGCCGGAAGGAAGGAATACCGCGTCTACGAAGTGGGCAACGCCACGAACAGCTTCATCTGGACCAGCAAGGGCACCCTGATCATCGACGCCGTCTGGGCCGGCCCGGATCGCCTCTTCGTCACAAAGTACGACGTCTCCGCCGACGACACGACGTGGTCGCCCGCCTTCATCGACCTCACCACCGGCGACGAAACGCCCGCAACAGGCCTGCTCGCCGTGTGCTGCACCCGGTCGTTTTCGTTTTCCCCAGACGGACGCCTTGCCGTGGCGCTTGTCGGAACATCAGGTCCGGTCACGTGTAGCGCGCCGGAAGGGGCCTGCGATGCGCCGGACTGGGATCTGGGATGTGCGCTGGTCGACACGGCGACGGGCTCGGAAGTCGTCCGAATCGACGGCACCGATGCAGACGTTGGCACAGCGTTCTGCGCGAGCGTGAACTGGACGGCAGACGGCTCGAAGGCCGTCGCCTCACAGGGAGGAAACTAGCTCAAACACCAATCACCAGATCCCCAACTGCATCTTCACGTCGTCCGATGCCATCGTGCGCGGGTCCCACGGCGGCGAGAAGGTCAGCTTTCCCAGGACCTGCTTCACGCCCGGCAGGTCGATGAGTACGTCCTGGATCTGGCCGTCGATGACCGGCCCCAACGGGCACCCCGGGCTGGTCAGCGTGTAGTTCACGATGACCGTGCCGTCGTCCACGATCTCGACGCCGTACACGAGCCCCAGCTCCACGATGGACATGTGGATCTCCGGGTCGAAGACGTCCTTCAACCGCTCCATGATCAGCTCTTCAGAAAGCAGGCCCTTCACAGCCATGTCACACCTCCACCCAGGGTTCTAGGTTCTAGGTTCTCAGGGACAGCCTAGCAGTCCCGACTAGCTCTCTTCGCGCTGTACGACGCCGTCGCCCTTCTCGTGCTGGGCGATGCCGTCCGCCAGCGTGTGCCAGGCGAGGGTGGCGCACTTTACCCGCACCGCGAACTTGCCGACGCCCTGCAGCGCCTCCAGGTCACCCAGCTCCTCCGCCACGCCAGCCTCCGGGTTCGTCAGCATCTCCTTGAACTCGTCGCTCAGTCGCCGAATCTCCGAGAAGTTCTTCCCCTTCACCAGCTCCGACATCATCGACCCCGATGCCTGCGAGATCGAACACCCATGACCGACCAGGCCCACATCCGCGACGCGATCCCCATCGAACACGATCCCCATCTCCACCTCGTCGCCGCAGACCGGGTTGTAGCCCTCCGCGCGCACCTGCGCGCCCGCCGGGATCGCGTGGTTCCGCGGACGCTTGTAGTGGTCCAGGATCAGGTCCCGGTACAGCTCGTCGAGCTCAGGCTCGGGTTGGCGCTGCTGCATGGCCGAAGATGCGGTCGGCGGCGCCCAGCGCGTCGACGAGCGCATCTATCTCCTCTCGTGAGTTGTACACGTACATGCTCGCCCGCGCCGTCGCCACCACGCCCAGCCGGCGCATCAGCGGCTGCGCGCAGTGGTGGCCCGCCCGGATCGCGATCCCCTCCTGGTCCAGCACCTGGCTCAGGTCGTGCGGATGCAGGTCGCCGTAGTTGAACGTCACCGCGCCGCCCTTCTCCTGCGCGTTGCTGGGTCCGTACACCGTGACGCCCTCCACGCGCGTCAGCGCATCGATAGCGTACTGCGTCAGATCGATCTCGTGCGCGCGCACCGCGTCCATGCCAAGTTCTTCGAGGTAGTCCAGCGCCGGGCCGAACGCGATCACGTCCGCGATGTTCGGCGTGCCGGCCTCGAACTTATGCGGCAGGGCGGCGTACGTGCTCGACTCGTAGGTCACCTTCATGATCATCTCGCCACCGCCCAGGAACGGGTCCATCGCGTCGAGGATCTCGCGCTTCCCGTACAGCACGCCCACGCCCGTCGGCCCCAGCATCTTGTGCGCGGAGAACGCCAGGAAGTCACAGTCGAGGTCCTGCACGTCGATCGGCATGTGCGGCACGCTCTGCGCCCCATCGACCAGCAGCACGGCGCCGTAGTTGTGCGCCAGTTCCGCCAGCTCCTTGATGGGATTGATCGTGCCCAGCACGTTCGACATCTGCGAGATGGCCACGATCTTCGTCCGCTCGCCGATCTTCGCGACCGCGTCATCCCAGTCCAGATGCCCGGTCTCGTCGATGTCGATGTACTTAACCACCGCGCCCGTCGCGTTCGCCGCGATGTGCCAGGGCACAAGGTTGCTGTGGTGCTCCATGGCCGAGAACACGATCTCGTCGCCCGGCTGCAGGAACCTGCGGCCCCACGCGTGCGCGACGAGGTTGATCCCCTCGGTCGTGTTCCGCGTGAAGATGATCTCCTGCTCCGGGTGCGCCGCGTTGATGAACCGCCCCGCCTTCACACGGGAAGCCTCGTACGCCGCCGTCGCCTCCTCGGCCAGCGTGTGCAGGCCGCGGTGGATGTTCGCGTTGTAGCGCTCGTAGTAGTGCACCAGCGCGTCGATGACCTGCCGCGGCTTCTGCGTCGTCGCCGCGTTGTCCAGGTACACCAGCGGCTTCCCGTGTACCGTCCGGCTCAGGATGGGGAAGTCTTCACGGATCTTGGCTACATCGAACGTCATCTAACCACTACCAACTACTCACTAGGAGGTCACATCGACCTTCACGTCGTCGCCGTCCACCTCGACCGGGTACGTTCGCACGGGCCGCACCGCGGGCAAGGTCATCGGCCGCCCCGTCGTCACGTCGAACCGTGCACCGTGCCGCGGGCACTCGACCAGGTTGTCCTCGAGCTCGCCCTGGTCCAGCGAACCCCCGTCGTGCGTACACACGTCGTCAATGGCGTACAGGCGCCCGTTCACGTTGCAGAGCGCGATCCGCAGATCGCCCACCTCGTGTACCGAAATCGTCCCGGGCGCCGTCGCCCCCACCTTCGCAATCGTTACCAGTGCCATCGACTCCTTGCATCCCCCGGTAAGGCTAGGTCCTTCTGTTCCAGGTTCCAGATACCGCCGTCTACGCCGACAGCACGTCGTCCCACGTTATCGACTCCAGCCGCCCGCCCGCCTTCACCAGCACCGCGTCCAGCACGCGCTCTCGCAGCGCGGCGTCCGGGATCCGCGCGATCACGTCCGCGAAGAAGCCTTCGACCAGCATGTGCTCGGCCACGCCCTTCGAAATACCGCGCGACTCCAGGTAGAACAGCTCCGTCTCCTCGACGGGGCCCGCGGTGGCGCCGTGGCTGCACTTCGCGACGTCGTACGCCTCGATCTCCAGGATGGGGATCGGCGCCGCCTTCGCGTGGTCGCTCAGCAGCAGGTTCCGCGACGTCTGGTTGGCCTCGCTGGCGGAAGCGCCGTGGTTGATGCGCGTAATCCCGTACCACACCAGCGATGCCTCGTCCGTCAGCGCCGACTTGAACTGCAGGTCGCTCACCGTGTGGTGGCCGTGGTGGTTCTGCAGCGTGTTGTAGTCGAAATGCTGCTTGCCGCTGCCGAACGTCACGCCAAGCAGCTGCGTCCGCGCGCCTGGCTCGGGCATCTCGACCTCGAGCCGCATCTTCGTCAGCTTCGACCCGATGCCGGCCGCCAGCGCCGTGAACTCCGCGTCGCGGCCGAGGACGGCGCGCACGGTCTTGAAGTTCAGGACGCCGTCGCCCCAGCGGTTGATGTCGTAATACTCCACGCGCGCGCCGTCACCGATGACAATCTCCGTCACCGCGCTGATGAACCCGCCCGCCGCGGACGCGCTGTCATCGATGATGCGCACACGGCTCTCAGGCTCCGCGACGATCAGCGTACGCGGGAACCCCGCGCCGCCATCCACCAGGCCACCGAGCGTGATCTGGACTGGCTCTCGAGTATCGCCGGCTCTCGGCACGTGGACGAGCGTCCCTGTGGACCACAATGCGGCGTTCAGCGCGACGAACTTCCACTCGTCCGGCCGCACGATCGTGTGCAGGTACTTTTCGACGGCCGGATCCTCGCGGGCCGCGGCGCGCAGGTCGCTGACGACGGCTCCTTGCGCATGTACGGCGAGCGTCGCCGCACGCACCGTTGGGAACGTCATCTCGCGCAGGTTCGTGCGCCGCCACTCTTCTTCGCCGGGGTCCGGCAGATCCATGGACTCGTACAAACGCCACGCCTCGCGGCGCCGCTCGGCGAGCCATGCGGGCTCATCCTGGCGCGAGATGATCTCTTCGACATCCGCTGCGGTAAGCCCCGGGATTCCCGGCGCCAGCACTTCACTCGTCACAAGCATCCTCAGTTGTCTGCTGTCTGTTGCCTGTTGTCGACATCATCGCTAGCCGACGGCGCCTTCCATCTGGAGCTCGATCAGCCGGTTCAGCTCGACCGCGTACTCCATCGGCAGCTCTTTCACGATCGGCTCCACGAAGCCGTTCACGATCATCTTCGTCGCCTCGACCTCCGTGATGCCGCGCGACTGCAGGTAGAAGAGCTGGTCCTCGCCCACCTTCGAGACCGAAGCCTCGTGGCCGATGTTCACCTGGTCCTCGTTGATCTCCATCAGTGGGTACGTGTCCGACCGCGACTTCTCGTCCAGCAGCAGCGCGTCGCACCGCACCGTCGCCTTCGAGTGTACGGCGCCCTGCTCGACCCGCAGCGCGCCCCGGTAGCTCGTGCGGCCGGTGCCGCGCGAAACCGACTTCGAGATGATGGTCGAGGTCGTGTCCGGCGCCACGTGTACCATCTTCGCGCCCGCGTCCTGGTGCTGACCGTCCGAAGCCATCGCCAGCGACAACACCTCACCGTGCGCCCGCGGGCCCATTAGGTACACACTGGGGTACTTCATCGTCAGCCGCGAACCCAGGTTCCCGTCCACCCACTCCATGACGGCGTCCTCGTACGCGACCGCACGCTTCGTGACCAGGTTGTACACGTTCGTCGACCAGTTCTGGATCGTCGTGTACCGGACGCGCGCGCCCTTCTGCACGATGATCTCCACCACCGCGCTGTGCAGCGAGTCCGTCGAGTACGTCGGCGCCGTGCAGCCCTCGACGTAGTGGACGTAGCTGCCCTCCTCGGCGATGATCAGCGTCCGCTCGAACTGGCCCATGTTCTCCTTGTTAATGCGGAAGTAGGCCTGCAGCGGGATGTCCACCTTCACACCGGCGGGCACGTAGACGAAGCTGCCGCCCGACCAGACGGCGCTGTTCAGCGCGGCGAACTTGTTGTCGGCCGGCGGCACGATCGTCCCGAAGTACTTGCGCACGATCTCCGGGTAGTCGCGGACGGCCGTGTCCGTGTCGACGAAGATCACGCCCAGCTTCTCGAGGTCCTCGCGGATGCTGTGGTACACGACCTCGGAGTCGTACTGCGCGCCCACACCGGCGATCAGCGACTTCCGCTCCGCCTCGGGGATGCCCAGCTTCTCGAACGTGTCCTTGATGTACTCCGGCACGTCCGACCATTCCTGCTCCGGCCGGTCGGAGGCGCGCGCGTAGTAGTAGATGTCGTCGAAGTCCAGCGCGTAGTTCTGGATGCTGCCGCCCCAGAACCCTGTCGGCATCGGCTTCTCGAGGAAGTGGTGATACGACTTCACGCGGAAGTCCGTCATCCACTGCGGCTCGCCCTTTACCTGCGAAATCTCGCGGACGACGGCCTCGTTCAGGCCCTTTTCGGTCCGGTACTTGTACACCGCCCGGGCATTGTCGTTAAACCCGAACTTGTACCCGTCCTTCTCCGCGATCTCCGGCGTGATCTTCGTGACCATGGTTATGCCTTCTCTCCGGCGGCCGCCAACTCCGGCGCGCCACCGTACTTCGCGATGATCGGGTCGTAACCCTCCGCCTCCAGCATCAGCGCCATCTCCGGCCCGCCCGATTCGATGATGCGTCCCTGGTACAGGATGTGTACGAACTGCGGCTTGATGTAGTTCAACAGCCGCTGGTAGTGCGTGATCAGCACCACGCCCAGCTTCGGCGTCGTCAACGCGTTCACGCCCTCCGCCACCGTCCGCAGCGCGTCGATGTCGAGGCCGGAGTCCGTTTCGTCCATGATCGCCAGGTCCGGGTCCAGGATGCCCAGTTGCAGCACTTCAGCGCGCTTCTTCTCGCCGCCGCTGAACCCCTCGTTCACATAGCGCCGCGCGAACTGCTCGTCCATCTTCAGCAGCTTCAGCGTCGCCAGCAGCTTCTCCCGGAACTCGCGCACGGGGACGTCCTCCTGCCGCACGGCCTTCATCGCCTGCCGCAGGAAGTTCACCATCGTCACGCCCGGGATGCTGGTCGGATACTGGAACGCCAGGAACATGCCCCGTTGCGCCCGCACGTCCGGCGAGAGCCCCATGATGTCCTCGCCCTTGAACCGCACATCGCCGCCCGTGATTGCATATCGCGGGTGACCCATCAGAGCGTTCGCCAGCGTGCTCTTGCCCGAGCCGTTCGGCCCCATGATCGCGTGTACTTCGCCGCGGTTGATCGTCAGGTCGACGCCGTTGAGGATCTGCTTCCCCTCAACGGCCACCGTCAGCCCGCGTATCCTCAACAGTTCCTCTGGCATCGTTGTCCTTACCTCTGCGTTTCGTAGCTCGACATCCAGCCTCGAGCGTCCGGCTTCCAGCCTCGCGTTCCTCAGAACGACCCGCTCGCACGCCGGTCCGGTTGCGCTCCCTGCCCCGAGTCCCGCACGACGTACTCACACATGTGCTTCCCATCGACGATGCGGCTCACCTGCTCGACCGGCGCGCCCACCAGCAGTTGCACCACCTTGTGGTCCGCATGGCACGGCGCGTCGGTTACTTCGGCGGCCTTCCGGTACGGACAATTCGTGTTCATCAAGTGGAAGCCGTCGGCGTCTTTCCGCCAGTGGTCGACGATGCCCTCTTCCTTCAGGGCCAGGCTCGTCTCCGCCACGCGCTCCTCGACGGTCGCGCCGGTCACCATCGGCCGGTACGCCCCGGCGATCTCGTCGGCGACGCCGTCGAACACCTGCTCCAGCACCGGCTCCGCGTCCGGCAGGGCCGCCAGCCGCTTCACCAGCCTGTTCACCAGCCGCGGATACTGCGCGTTCTGGTCCAGCGCACGCTCCGACAGCCGGTACACGTACGCGGGCCTGCCGACTTCGTGGCGCTGGATCCTTATGTCTACAAGATCCTCTCCGCGCATCACCTCCAGGTGACGCCGGATGTTCGCGTGGTTCATGCCCAGCGCGTCGGCGATCTCCGACACCGTCGCCTCGCCCCGCGCCAGCCGCTCGCGTATCTGGTCTCGCGTCGAACTCATCTCAGATTCAGGCTAGCTCGCCGCCTGCCTGCTATCAAGACAAAAGCGCATAAAAATGCATCTATGTCGGTAAATTGGTGCCAGAAGGCACGATCAGGGCGGGCCGAGCCGCCCTGACGTTGGCGCGCTCGTGGGGTCGAGCACTCAGGCGCCAGGCGCCACCTTCAGCTTCTCGTCGATAGTCTTCGCCAGGTCGAGGTCGGCCGCGCCGTCTCCCAGGCCGTCGCTGAAGCCGATCCGCATCACCGCGCCCATGTAGTCCCCGCGAGCGAAAACGTACATCCGCATCGTCATCGCCTCCAATCCCGGCGCGTCCTCCCCGGCGCCAAGCGCGCCCAGCATCTCCGCCAGCCCGCTCATGTCGATCGTCATCTCCATGCCGAAGCCGCCGTCGCCAAGCCCGGACGCGTCCAGCACCTCGAAACGCGTCACCTCGAACCCCTCGATGTCGCCGATCGCGCTGTTGATCTCGTCCTCGATGGACTCCGGCGACATCCCGGTCATATCTGCGAAGGCGTCGCCCAGGGACTGCAGGTCCTCGGGCCTGATCACCGCCGCGATCATCATCTCTAACGACGAAAAGTCGAGCTGGGACGGATCATCGACGCTGCCGAATGTGCTCGGGTCGCCCTTCATCGCCATGGTCATCGCCATGTCCATGGCGCCCAGGTCCGAAGATCCGGCCGGGGTGCTGTATGTGAAGCTGCCGAACGGCGTGTAGTCCGAGGGAAAGTCGTCCTCGGACGGCAGATACGCCTTCAGCGACTCGTCGCCGCCTCCGGCGCCCCGCAGCGTCGAACCTCCGCTCGTCCCGCCCTGGAACAGCGAGCTGAACACACTGCTCACGGTGCCCGCGCCGTCGCTGGCCCGCGTGCTGGCGCCCTCCGTCGGCTCGGCCACGGCCACCGTCGCTTCTGCTTTGGGCAGCGTGGCCTCCGGCGTTGGCGCCGGCCGCTTCGTCGGTTCCGCCGCTTTGTCGCCGCCACCGCACGCGGCCGCAACAATGCTCGCTGCCGCGAGCCACACGATCAGGGAATGCTTCATGAGAACCTCCGCGGCGGCGTGGCGCCTCGCCACCACTCACCCGGGGGAATAATCGGCCCACGGAGGCTGCCGATGAACGGCGCATGCGAAGGTGCAGCCACCCCCACGCGCCGCGCGATTCGTCGTCACAGGCCCACGACCTGGTCGAGCGCCGCCGTCAGTTCCGCCTGCGTGAACACGGACTCGAGGAAGCTCGCGATGGTCCCGTCCGGCCCCATGAAGAAGGTGATGGGCTCCGTCGGCAGGTGCCACTCCTGCGTCGCCACCCGGTACTGCTTCAACTGGAAGTCCTGCCACACCTCGATGTGGACGAAGTCCACGCGGTCCTGGTACGCCGGCGCCTGCTCCAGCAGCACATCGAGCACCGGCCCGCAGAACCGCGTCTCGCAGAACGCCGGCGTGCTGAACTGCACCACCAGCGGCCGGCCCTTGCCCAGGTAATCAGCGATGACCTTGTCGTGCAGGGGACACACGGGGTCGCGGCTGCAGAGGCTCGCCGCGTTCGGGTTCGTCGCCGACGTGTCGTTCTGGCTCGCCGGTGGGACGGTGCCGGGCGCAGGGATGCGGTACGCGTCGAACACCTTGAACGCCGCCTCGATCTTCGACGGATTCGTCTCACCGGGAGGCGTCGCCGCGATCTCCACCGCCCACTGCCCGCCCGCGTCGAACGGCGCGCTTGTGGTGTAGAACCCGATCGTGTCGCCGTGCGCCATCCCCTGCGGGCTCGCGCTGGCCGGCACCACCAGCTCCTCGTAGGCCGCCTGCCCCTCGCCTCGCAGCGTGCCGGTCTTGCCGTCCGCCGCGACGGTGAAGAAGCGTAGATCCACCTGCGCGTTCCGCACGAACTCGTTCTCGTCGTCCAGCAGCCCCACCAGGAAGCGTCCCTGCTGCCCCGCCACGAACTCGCTCGTGAGCAGCACCGGCGTCACCGTGTTCGGCGCGCCGCTCGTCGATGATGGCGTGCTCCCGCCGGCCTGCGTCGGCGCCGCCGTCGCGTCCCCACCACCGTCGCCGTCACCGCCGCAACCCAGCGCGTAGACGGCGGCGCCGCTCGCCGATAGCGCGACCGCGCCGCGCAGGAATCCACGCCTGCCTATGACGCGTGACAGCACGCGTTCGTCGTTCATATCAGTCCCCTTCCTCCCCGGCCCCATGATACGAGTCGATGCTCCGACGACATCGAGACGCTGGCCCTACTTGAGCCGGCCGATCCCCGGCAGGAGCCTCCCCGTGCGTGCGGCGTACCTCCGATACTCCGCGCCGTGCGTCCTCAGCAGATACGGTTCCTCCACATGACGCACATGCCCCTCGATGCCCACAAACGCCATCAACAACCCTCCGATCGCCAGTACGTTCGGGACCATCAGTGCGATGCCTGCCCAGAACATCAGCATCCCGGAGAAGATCGGGTTGCGCACGTAGCGGAACGGCCCCGTGGAGATGAGTGTCGTCCTCTCCCTCGTATCCACACCGATCCGCCACGAATCCCGCATGTACTCCTGCGCGACAAGCACCAGGACGATCCCGGCGACCGCGACACACAGTCCGACGTACAGCGTGATGCCGCTCTCGAAGAGGGGCGTCATATCGCCGCGACCCTGAACTGGAGCGGCCGCGAGCGAGGCGGCGCCGCCAGCGACCAGCAGCGCGACCGACATCCGTTGGGCCAGGCTGCTTTTGGACAGAACGCGCAGGCCCGTCGTCCCGGTGCGCGCATAGTGCAGGAGCGTCCGCAGCACGAGTGCCGTAAGCAGAAACGTGCATTGGAGGATGAGCGCCAACACTTCGGAAGTCACTGCACGCCTCCTATCCGGCAATCCTCATCACACGACTCGCCCCGCAGCCCCTCAAGACCTTCCTTCGCGATCCATGGCACCATCGCAAGCGCAGCGGCGACGTCCGCCCACCACCAGCCGAACACCGCGTTCGCTCCCAGGCCCATGAGCAGCGTCACCGACAGGTACGAGCACACCAGCGTCTCCGTGGATTCGGCAATGAGCGCGTGCGAGTGCAGGAGGCGCGCGTTCCAGCGCTTCGCCAGCCCTAGCGCCGGCATCAGCAGCAGCGACGCGATCGCCAGCCCGATCCCGACGGTCGAGGCCTCGGGCTCGTTGCCGGTCGCGAGCACGTAGGCCGTCTGGCCGAACACGTACGCCGCCAGCAGCACGAACGTGGCCCCGACGATCCGCCGCGCGACCAGCTCTCGCGCCTCCACCTGCGGATCGCCGTCCGGCATGCGCAGCCGCCATAGCAGCACCGCCGCCGCCGTCACCTCGATGAACGAATCGAGCCCGAACCCCATGAGCGCGACGCTGCCAGCTATGGCGCCCGCCGTCACGCCGATCGCCCCTTCGGCCACGTTGTAGACCAGCGTCACCCACAGCAGCGCCGTCGCGAGCGTCAGCGAGCCGCGCCGGGCCGCGGCCGTCGCGATCACGGCCGTTCCTCGCGCACGTGACGGAAGGTGTCGTCCAGTATGTGGCGTATGTGCGTGTCGCTCAGCGTGTAGTACACCATCCGCCCGCGACGCTCCGCGGTCACCAGCTTCATCAACCGCAGCTCGCGCATCTGGTGCGACACCGCCGACTCGGAGATCCCGAGCAACGCCGCAAGGTCGCAGTTGCATAACGCCGCGGTGCCCAAGGCGCGCAGAATCGCCACGCGCGTCGGATCGGCCACCGCGCGGAACAGATCCGCGACATCCGACACGGCCCGCCGATCCCCCAGCGCGCGTTGCGCATCCTCGACGCGGTCGCGGTCGACGAATCGGGTCTCGCACGCTTCCAGGTTCTGGGCGGTGACCGTCTCCATCTTCGGCACGGGCACACGATACTTGCACAGTTGCTCATCTGTCAATGATGCGCCCGGTGTCCGCTCGGCACCCCTCTTCGTGCCGGACGAACCATGAGTACGTCACACAAGCCGCGTATGATGGATGTAGCGCGAGGAGGCGCACACCCTGTGGGAAGCTCCATCAAGCTCGGCCGCATCTTCGGCGTCGACGTCGGAGTCCACTGGAGTTGGGTCTTCATCTTCCTCATCGTCACCTGGTCCTTCGCGACCGGCGTCTTCGAGGAGTTCTATCCCGGCTGGACCGGCGCCCAGAAATGGATCGGCGGCGGTGTCGTCTCCATCGTCTTCTTCCTCTCCGTCCTCGCGCACGAGCTCTCGCACGCCATCGTCTCGAATCGCACAGGACTCCCGGTCAAGAGCATCACCCTCTTCGTCTTCGGCGGCGTCGCCAATCTCTCCCGCGATCCGGAGGACGCCCGCCAGGAGTTGAAGATCGCCATCGTCGGCCCGCTCACCAGTCTCGCGATCGGCGCGATCTTCGCGGGCGCCTGGGCCGCCACCTACAACGTCAACGAGGGCCTCGCCGGCATCTTCGCCAATCTCGCCCTCATCAACGCCTCGCTCGCCCTCTTCAACATGCTGCCCGGCTTCCCGCTCGACGGAGGCCGCGTGTTCCGCTCGATTGTCTGGATGCGCAACAAGAATCGCCTGAAGGCCACGAAGGCTGCCTCCACCGCCGGCGAGTGGATCGCGTACGGCGTCATGGCCATCGGCGCGGTCGAGTTGATTCTGGGTTACTTCAGCGGCCTCTGGATGCTCTTCATCGGCTTTTTCCTGCGCAACATCGCCAGCGCCAGCTACGAGCAGATGCTGGTGGAGACAACGCTCGAGGGCATCCTCGTCCGCGACGTCATGCGCACCGACATCGACAGCGTCGACCCGCAGACCTCCGTCGAGGAGCTGGTACACGACCACGTGCTGCGAAAGAACGCCCGCTGCTTCGCTGTGATCGCCGGGGGCGACTTCGCCGGCCTCGTCACGCTGACCGACGTGCGCCGTCTGCCACGCGACCAGTGGCCGCTCACCAGCGTCTACCGCGCGATGACCCCCGCCACGAAGCTGTACACCGTCTCACCAGACGAGAACATCATGACGGTGCTCCAGCTCATGGGCACGCACGACGTCAACCAGCTCCCCGTCGTCCGCGGACGTGAGCTCGTCGGCATGCTCACCCGCGCCGACGTGATGCGCTTCGTCCAGCTCCGGCAGGATCTCGGCGACGCCCGAGGCGGCGACGGCCACGCCAGCGGCCCCGTACCTACAAGGACCCTGCCGCCCACGACCCGCGACTAATCACTAATCACTAATCACTAATCTCACCCCCACGGCGTCTTGATCCCCTCGCGCTGGAACGCCTCCAGCAGCCGCGCCCGCAGCGCCCCCGCCACCTCCCACTGCTTCCCTGGCACCACCGTCCCGTTCACGTTCACCGCCACCCCGCCCATCATGTCGATGTTGTCGATGCGCAGGTACTGCGGCGCTGACAGAATCATCGGGCCGTACACCGCGTCCGCCGCCAGCTCCCCGCCCACCTTGTCCGCCACGGCGCGCACCTTGTCCAGGTCGCTCGCCGGCGCCACCGGGATCATCACCCGCACCCGCGAGAAGTCGCGCGTGTAGTTCGCCGTCGTCGTGATCGTCCCGTTCGGAACGGTGTGCAACACGCCGTCGATGTCCCGCACCAGCGTCCGCCGCAGGGAGATGTCCTCCACCGTGCCGGTCACGTTGCCGATCGTCACGATGTCGCCCACGACGTACTGGTTCTCCGCCAGGATGAAGATCCCCGTCAGCGCATCCCGGACCAGCGACTGCGCGCCGAACCCGATGGCGATGCTGGTGATGCTGACCCCGGCCAGCAGCGCCCTGATGTCGACGCCCAGCTCCGGCAGGATGGTGAACAGCGCCATCACCACGAAGACGATCTCGGCCGTGCGCACGATGACGCCCGCCAGCGTGTCCACCCGCCGGTCGATCTCGGCTGACGGCCGCCCCGACATGCGCGCCGCCATCGCCGGCCGCATCACCCGCGGCACGATGATCCGGATCAGGATGATCGCGACGATCGTCGTGACGATAGCGCCGACGACGGGGCCGCCGTGGTCGCGGAACCAGTCGCCGAACCCGTCGTCCTGTGAAGCCGCCTGCAACAGTTGGAACATCATCGGAGCAGTGTAGGTGTCTCGCCTCGACCAGGGCTAGCCGCGTTGGCGTAGTCCGCCTGCGTAGCAGCCTGTGGCCGGAGCGAGGAAACTGGGGCGCATGGATGCCTGATACAGGCAAGTCCATACTGGCGCGAGCGTAGTATGATTGTGGCCTTCCACGCGGAGCGCCGAACGGAGCCACCGCCATGCCACGAAGCATCCTCGCTTGTCTCGCCGTTATCGGCGTCCTATTCGGTGCCGGATGTGGGGCTGACGACGACGAGCCCACCCCCACATCCGCGGCAGCATCCCCGACCGCTGATTCGAGTGGGCCAGCCATCATTGATCAAGTGACTGAGGCCGTTGACTCTGGCGACACCGCCGATCTGGAGGCATTGCTCGAATACCATACAGAGGTATGCACGACGACACCTCCAGGTGGCGGAGGGCAACCGGTGTGCGCCACCAGCGAGCCCAATGCGACGGCACTTGAAGGCATCACCAGAATCGCGTGTGAAAGCGAATTCACCCGTAAGGACGACTTGAATCTCGATAGCGCACTGGCCACCGACCTCACGTTCTACGGGGCTTATTCATTCAGTAGCGAGGTCCTCGAGGGCGCGGAGTACATCGTCATATTCGAACGCACCACGGCCGTTGGTGGCAGCATTGGCATGGGCTACATCCTCAATGAGAGCGGAGTAATCGCACTTCAGTACGGCTGCGGGTGGGCGTCAATTGATGACTTCATCGAGGGCAACAACCTAGGCACCCCCATCGCCACGCCCACCTAATCTGAGGGCTTTACTCAACGGGCCAGGAGACGCGTGCTAACGCGCGCACGAACTTCCAACGGCGCCCCCAACCTAAAGAGACCAAACTAGACTCATACTCCATTCGGGTTGTTGGCCGGACGCACAGGCGGCGACGGCTGTGCCACACGGCACCAGTCCGCCTAGCCGCCTTCGCGCAGCGCCTCCGCCAGCCGCAGCACCGCCGCGCGTGTCGACCGCTCTGGCACCGCCGCGTACCCCAGCACGAACCCCTGCTTCGGCTGCTCGCGCAGGTAGTACGCCGAGAGCGGCTGCGCCTCCACGCGATGCACCCGCGCGCGCTCCGACAGCGCGGCGTCATCAGCGCCCTCGGGCAGCAGTCCCACCACGTGCTTGCCCGCGTCGTGCGCCCGCACCTCCAGCATCCCGTCCAGGTGCCGGTGCGCCGCGTGCAGCAGCGCCGCCTGCCGGTCGGCGTACAGCATCCGCATGCGCCGGATGTGGCGGTCGAAGTGCCCCTCGTCGATGAAGTCCGCCAGCGCCGCCTGCTCGACAGACGGCGAGTGCCGGTCCGACACGGCGCGCGCCGCCACGAACGCATCGACCACGTCCGGCGGCAGCACCAGGTAGCCCAGCCGCAGCGATGGCAGCATCACCTTGCTGAACGTCCCCATGTAAATCACGCGCTGGTCCGCGTCCAGCCCCTGCAGCGCCGCCAGCGGCCGGCCCGCGTACCGCGTCTCGCTGTCGTAGTCGTCCTCCAGCACCCACGCGCCCGCCTTCCGCGCCCACTCCAGCAGCTCCAGCCGCCGCGCCAGGCTCATCGTCACGCCCAGCGGGTACTGGTGCGACGGCGTCACGTACGCCATCGCCGCCTTCGGCGCCCGAGCCACCCCCGCCGACACTACCAGCCCTTCGGGGTCCACCGGCACCGGTACGATCTCCGCCCCCGCGCCCGTCACCACTGCCCGCGCGCCCAGATAACCCGGGTCCTCCACCCATACCTTGTCGCCCGGATCGAGCAGCAGCCGCGACGCCAGGTCCAGCGCCTGCTGCGATCCGCTCACGATGACCACCTGGTCCGGGTCGCACCGCACGCTCCGCGCCACCGCCAGGTGCCCCGCGATCGCCTGCCGCAGCGCACGGTGTCCCGCCGGGTCGCCGTAGCCCAGCAGGTCGGGCGTGGCATTCCGCCATCGCCGTGCCACCAGCCGCGACCACAGCTCCAGCGGGAATTCGTCGAGCGCCGGCAGCCCCGGACGGAACGCCACCGGCGCCCCCACCCGCGCCACAGACACCGGCGTCGCCACCAGCTTCGACCCGCGGCGCGAGAGCCCCCGGCCTCGTTCCACCGTCTCCCGCTCCGGCCGAGCCGCCCGCGCCCGCAGCACGTCGTCGGGCAGCGTCCGCGTCACGTACGTGCCCGACCCCACACGGCCCTGCAGGTACCCCTCGGCCAGAAGCTGGTTGAACGCGGCCATCACTGTGTTCCGCGACACCCCCAGCTCCGACGCCATGGCCCGCGTCGAGGCCAGCCGCGTCCCCGGCGGCAGCATGCCCGTGAGCACGGACTCGCGCAGCCGGTCGTAGAGCTGCCGGTGCAGCGGCTCATCCCTTCCCGGATCCAAGATCAGTCCGGGCGGCACACGTTCGGCGACCACGTGATTTGCGTCCCCGTAGCGCGGGCTTTCCAGC
>DATECV010000152.1:0-7793 GCA_035286725.1 Dehalococcoidia bacterium
TTCGGCGATCGACTGGTACGCGGTGCTGGCGTGCTTCAAGCTGGGGATCGTGCTGGAGGGCACCAACGCGCGGGCGTACGCGGGGAAGGCGCCACGGGCGGTGGGGGACATGCTGCACGCGACGACGCTGGGGCTGTTCTCGCGGGCGGCCGCGTTGATCGCCGCCGGGTGACGCTATTTTTTCAACGCAGAGGCGCAGAGGGCACAGAGGATGGCTTGGAACTGCTTGAGGCGGCTGGTGCGCTATCGCATGCAGCAGTGTGGACGGGACTACGAGATCCTTCGCATCGCTTCGCGACGCTCAGGATGACAGGATTGTGTGATTGGCGCTGTCGCATGCGGCGGCAAGGGCCGGCGATTCTCTTTTGGGAAGACTCAGGAACGGCACGCGGAATAGGAGCTGTGAGATGATTGACTTTGAGATTCCGGCGGAGGCGCAGGAGGTGCGGGCGCGGGTGCGGACGTTCGTGCAGGAGGTCTGCATTCCGGCGGAGAAGGAGCTGGAGCAGCGGCCGTACAAGGAGGTACTGGGAGAGCTGCGGACGAAGGCCCGGGCGCAGGGGTTGTGGTGCCCGTTCATCCCGAAGGAGCACGGGGGCATGGGGCTGGGACCGCTGGCGAACGCGCTGGTGCAGATGGAGCTGGGGGAGAGCCACCTGGGGGCGCTGGCGATGAACACGCAGGGCCCGGACGACGCGACGATGCTGACGCTGTTGACGTACGGCACCGACTTCCAGAAGGAGAAGTTCCTGAAGCCGCTGCTGAACGGCGAGAAGCGCATCTGCTACTCGATGACGGAGAAGGCGGCAGGGGCGGACGCGACGGGGATGCAGACGCGCGCCGTGCGCGACGGCGACCACTGGGTGCTGAACGGGGAGAAGTGGTTCAGCAGCGGGGCGTCGGCAGCGGATATCGCGATGGTGATGGCGAAGACGAATCCGGACGCGCCGCGGCACCAGCAGTTCAGCACGTTCCTGGTCGAGCTGCCGAACCCGGGCTACCAGATCCAGCGCAATGTGAAGACGATGAACCCGGAGAGCGAGCTGGGCGAGATGATGGGCGCCGGGCACGCCGAAATCATCATCAAGGATCTGGTGGTACCGCACGAGAACATCGTCGGCGGCGAGGGCGAGGGCTTCAACATGGGGCAGCACCGGCTGGCGTACGGGCGGCTGCGGCACGGGATGCACAACGTCGCGATGGCGCAGCGGGCGCTGGACATGGCGGCGAAGCGGGTGCTGGAGCGGTCGACGTTCGGGAAGCCGCTGGCGGAGCGGCAGGGGGTGCAGTGGATGCTGGCGGACTGCGCGAGCGAGCTGTACATCGCGCGGCTGATGCTGCTGCACATCGCGTACAAGGCAGAGAAGGGGCTGGACCTGCGGCAGGAGAACTCGATCGCGAAGGTGTACCTGGCGAACATGGTTCACAAGGTGGTGGACACGGCGATCCAGCTGCACGGGGCGCTGGGGTACAGCCAGGACACGCCGCTGGCGCGGTGGTACACGGCCATCCGGTCGCAGCGGCTGGTGGACGGGCCGGACGAGGTACACCGGTGGACGGTGGGGCGGAACCTGCTGAAGGCGTACAAGGAGACAGGGACGACGGCGGGGGCGTGCGGCGGGGATCTCGTTTAGGTTGTAGGTTGTAGGGTTGTAGGCGATCCACGAAGGAACACGAAAGCGCGAATGACAGTGGGCGGCGCGCGTGCCTCGCCCACTGCTCTTGTGGCAGAAGCGCGGGACGCGGGTTGTTCGTGGCCGGGCACCCATGCTTGCGCAGGGCCTTCGGCGCTGCGGCGTGCCCCTACATCTAAAGGCGTTTAGGCTGCGGTGGTGATGCCCGCGAGCCACGCTGACTACCGGCTGCTGCATGTTGCGGCGTTCGTGGCGATCTTCTGCCTTGGGGTGTCGGCGGCGGCGATCGGGCCGGTGTTGCCGTTCCTGGCGGAGGACGTGGATATCGCGCTGGACACAGCGGGGCTGCTGCTGACGGCGTTCTTCATCGGGTCGATCGGGTCTTCGGCGCTGGTGGCGTTCGCGCTGCACGGGCGGGACACGCGCGTTCTGTGCGCGGTGGGTCTGGGCGGGCAGCTTCTGGGGACGCTGGCGCTGGGGTTCGCGCCGACATGGCCGCTGGTGCTGGCATCGGGGCTGGTGATCGGCATCGGCGACGGGTTCGTGATCGCCGGAACGCACATCCTGATGCCGGCGACATCGGACGACGTGCCGAGCGCGCTGAACAGGCTGAACATCTTCTTCGCGCTGGGTGCGATCGCGGGGCCGATCTGGACCGGGGCGGTGCTGGCGACGACGGGCGAGCGCGAGATCGTGTACGCGGGGATCGGCGTCCTGCTGGTGGGGGCGCTGGTGCTGATGATCCTGGCGGACGTGACGGTACACCGGGCGTTCGCGGCGCCGGACGAGGAGTTCAAGCCTCCCTCGTCGGCGACGGCGTGGATCATGGGCGGGGTGCTGTTCCTGTACGTGGGGGCGGAGTTCGGGCTGGGGACGTGGGTGTCGACGTTCGCGCGGGACACGGCGGACGCGGGCGTCTTCGGGGCGGCGCTGATCGCGGCGGGGTACTGGGGGGCGCTGGCGGCGGGACGGTTCGTGACGGCGTGGTACTTCCGGGATGGGCGGGAGCCATCGCGACTGTTGGCGGGCGCCTGCGCCGGGGGCGGGATCGCGGCGCTGGTGTTGACGTTGTCCTCGGGGAACATCGTGCTGGCGGCAGCGGCGGCGTTTGGGGCGGGGTTCTTCTTCGGGCCGATCTGGCCGGCGGTGACGGCGATCGCGGCGGAGGGGGCGGAATCGGCGACGATGGCGACGACGGTGACGCTGGGGAACGCCGGGGGCATCGCGCTGCCATGGCTGCAGGGGCGGGTGCTGGTGGGGGCGGGGGCGACGCAGGGCGTGGCGATGACCGCGGTGCTATGCGCGATGATGTTCGGGATCGTCACGGTCTTCCGTGCGCGGCGCGTGGCCGGCGCCGGCGTCGAGATCCGAGATCGGGTCGCCTGACTCTTCCCAGTAGGACGACAGGACATCGAGGCGTCCGGGCGAGGGCTGGCCGCGGAAGGTGTAGCTGAGGTTCACGAGCCAGATCGCGCTGGCGAGCAGGGCGAACGGCGCGAGGATCAGCACGGGCCGCACGCCCACGATGGTCGCGAGGGCGCCGAGGGTGAGCAACGGCACGACGGTGGCGCCGTTCTTCAGCATGCTCTGCAGGGCGAAGGTGCGGCCCTGGTAGCGCAGAGGCACGCGGCGGTTGATGTAGGTCTGCACGGCGATCTGGGTGAGGGCGAGGCCGAAGCCGAGGAGGATGGCGAGGAAGCCGGCGGCGGCGAGATCGCGGCTGATTTCGACGCCGAGGCCATCAGTGATGCGAAGCGGGTTAATGGGATCGACGAAACCGGATATCTCCTCGACGATGCCGAGTGCGAAGAGGACGAGCGTGGTGATGACGAAGCCGGCGAGGGCGACCGGACGCTCGCCGAACCAGCGCACAAGGGGCGGGGTGAGGAAGAGGGCGACGAGGAGGCCGAAGGACGTGGGAGCGAAGACGTACACCGCGTCGGCGGGATCGACGCCGAGGACGCTCTGGACGTAGCGGGGGGCGAGCGTCTGGACGACGATGCTGGCGGTGCCGGCGAGGACGGCGACGAAGATCATCGTGGCGACGGCGCGCTCGTGGGCGAGCCAGCGGACGGTGGCGCGGACGTTGACCTGGGGCCGGCTGCGGAGGTCGAGCTTGCGCTCGGGCTCGCCGGTGGGCAGATCGAAGACGCGGCTGGCGGCGAGGAAGAGCAGGAGGCCGGAGACGGTGAAGACGGCCTGCTCGTTGAATGCGCGGACGAGAATGGGCGCGAGGACGGCGGTACCGAAGGCGGTGCCGACGTTGGAGGCGAGGCTGACGAGCGAGACGGCGGAGGCGAGCTGCTGCTCGGTAGCGACGAGGGGGAGGACGGCGGACTCGCTGGGGCCGGAGAGCTGGCCGAGCAGGTTGACGGCGAAGATGAGGAAGAGAACGGACGAGAGGTCGGTGCCGAAAAGGATGGGCACGAAGATGCAGAGGACGGCCTGGACGTTGTAGGCGACGGCGAGGGCGACGCGCTTGGGGACGCGATCGGCGACGGCGCCGCCGTAGAGCGCGAAGAACGCGGGCGGGATGAGGGCGGCGACGCCGATGAACGCGCACTCGAGGGCGGTGCCGCCGCGACGGACGACGGCGATGAGCGCGCCGTAGGCGACGGCCTGCTGGCCAGCGTCGGAGAAGAAGCGGGAGGCGAGGACCTGCTCGAAGCGGGGGTTGCGGGCAATGGAGGCGTCGGGGAGGAAAAACCAGAGCAGGCGGAAGACGTGCGCCTGGCCGCGGTCGAGGGCGGAATCGGCGCGGAGGTAGGCGCCGTCGAACATCTGGCGGCCGCCGCGAAAGCGGCCGGAAGGAGTTTCGGGGGGACGCTGATCGTCCATACGAGGCGAGTGTAGCGAGGCCGGCGACGGCGCGAGTGCTTGAGTCAAGACGGGTGGTGGCGGATAGTGGCGGGCCGGGGGAGGTGGGATGTGGGAAGTGAGAGGTGAGACGTGAGACGTGAGAGGCGCCGAAGCCGAAGGCTGGTGATCAGAACTGCAGGACAGGTCTGAAGACCTGTCCGTACGGGTGCCGTAGGCGTTCGGCGTACACGTGTTCCGAGTGGGATAGACGGCCCGGGCCGACTGAAGGCCGCGCTACGAAGGGGCATTGGAGGAGCGAACTTGGGCGCTGAGATTACGCACCGGACGATACGGACGAACGGGGTCGACCTGCACATCGCGGAGGCGGGCGAGGGTCCGCTGGTGCTGCTGCTGCACGGGTGGCCGGAGCTGTGGTACTCGTGGCGACACCAGATGCCGGCACTGGCCGCGGCGGGCTATCACGCGGTGGCGCCGGACGTGCGCGGCTACGGGCAGAGCGACTGTCCGCAGCCGATCGAGGCGTACAGCATGAAGACGATGCTGGCGGACTACCTGGGGC
Source organism: Dehalococcoidia bacterium (assembly GCA_035286725.1). Lineage (GTDB taxonomy): Bacteria > Chloroflexota > Dehalococcoidia > DSTF01 > JACRBR01 > JACRBR01. The sequence continues at coordinate 5,014 of DATECV010000152.1, forward strand.
TGCTGGACGCGCTGGGCGAGCAGACAGCGGTGGTGGTGGGGCACGACTGGGGCGCGCCGATGGCGTGGAACAGCGCGGCGCTGCACCCGGGACGGTACCGGGCCGTGGTGGGGATGAGCGTGCCGCACCTGGCGCGCGCGCCGATGGCGCCGACCTCGATGCTGAAGGCGGTGTTCCAGGACAACTGGTTCTACATCCTGTACTTCCAGGAGCCGGGGCTGGCGGAGGCGGAGTTCGAGGCGGACGTGGCGAAGACGATGCGGACGATCCTGGCCGGGGCGGGGTCGTTCGACGCGGCCGCGGCATCGATGGCGCAGAAGAAGAAGGGCGACAAGTTCCTGACGGGGCTGACGGCGCCGGAGACGTTGCCGGGGTGGCTGACGGAGGACGACGTCGCGTACTTCGTATCGCAGTTCGAGAAGACCGGGTTCCGGGGCGGGCTGAACCGGTACCGGAACATGGACCGCGACTGGGAGGAGCTGCCGGAGCTGGGGGAGAAGAAGATCGCGCAACCGGCGCTGTTCATCACCGGGGAGCACGATCCGGTGAAGACGTTCGCGCCGGCGGAGACGATGCAGGCATCGGTGCCGGGGCTGACGGGGATGGTGGAGATCGCGGGGGCGGGGCACTGGGTGCAGCAGGAGAAGGCGGCGGAGGTGAACGAGGCGCTGTTGGGGTTCCTGGCGGGGCTGTGAGGTGGGACGCGGGAAGTGGGAAGTGAGACGTGAGAAGTGAGACGTGAGAAGGAGCGAACGTGGGGACTGAGATTACACATCGTACTGTCGAGACGAACGGGGTACGGCTGCACGTTGCGGAGGCGGGGGCGGGGCCGCTGGTGCTGTTCCTGCACGGGTGGCCCGAGTCGTGGTACTCGTGGCGGCACCAGTTGCCGGCGGTGGCGGCGGCGGGGTTCCACGGCGTGGCGCCCGACGTGCGCGGGTACGGGGACAGCGACAAGCCCGAGGCGATCGAGGCGTACAGCATGCAGACGATGGTCGCGGACTACGTGGGGCTGCTGGACGCGCTGGGGGAGCGGACGGCCGTAGTGGTCGGCCATGATTGGGGCGCGCCGATGGCGTACCACTGCGCGCTGCTGGCGCCGGAGCGGTTCCGAGCGGTGGTGGGGATGAGCGTGCCGTGGACGGGACGGCCGGCGGCGCCACCGCTGGAGACGTTCGCGCAGATCTTCAAGGACTCGTTCTTCTACATCGACTACTTCCAGCAGGTGGGAGTGGCGGAGAGGGAGCTGGAGGCCGACGTGCGGCGGTCGATGCGGCTGATCCTGTACGCGGCATCTGGTGATTCGGAGGGGATGGCGGGGTTCGCGGGCAAGCCGAAGAATTTGGGGCTGCTGGACGGGATTCCGGAGCCGCCGGGACCGTTGCCGTGGCTGACGGAGGCGGACCTGGACTTCTACGCGGGTGAGTTCGCGAAGAGCGGGTTCCGGGGGCCGATCAACCGGTACCGGAACATGGACCGCGACTGGCACGAGCTGCCGCAGCTTGCGGGGGCGCACATCAAGCAGCCGTGCCTCTTCGTGGCGGGCGAGAAGGACGGCGTCATCGCGATGAACCCGTCGGGGATCGAGACGATGAAGGCGAACTGCGACGACATGCGCGGGGCGGTGCTGGTACCGGGAGCGGGACACTGGACGCAGCAGGAGCGGCCGGGTGAGGTGAACGCGGCGCTGCTCGGGTTTCTGAAGGGGCTGTAGGGGACGAAGAACCGAGGACCGAGAACCGAGAACCTACCCAGGCTCGAACCTGGAAGCTAGAAAGAAGACTGTGATGCGAATCGGACTGATGCACGGGGACGTCGGGGGCTTCACGATCGAGGAGCAGATCCAGCAGATCGTCGATGAAGAGAAAGACGGGTTTCCGTGCGCGTGGTTCGGGCAGGTCTTCGGCGGGGACTCGCTAACGATCATCGCGCTGGCGGGGCAGCGGACGAAGACGATCCAGATCGGGACGGGGGTGATCCCGACGTACACGCGGCACCCGTTCGCGATGGCGCAGCAGGCGATGACGGTGCAGGCGGCGCTGGACGGGCGGTTCGTGCTGGGGATCGGACCGTCGCACCAGGTGGTGGTGGAGTCGCTGTGGGGACTGTCGTACGAGAAGCCGGCGCGGCACATGAAGGAGTACCTGCAGGTGCTGCTGCCACTGGTGCGTGACGGGCGCGTGCAGTTCTCGGGCGAGGTGTACAAGGTCCAGGGGCAGATTGCGGTGGCGGGGATGAAGCCGCTGCCGGTGATCATCTCGGCGCTGGCGCCGATGATGCTGAAGCTGGCGGGGGCGATGGCCGACGGCACCGCGACATGGATGACCGGGCCAAAGACGATCGAGACGCACGTGGTGCCTTCGATCACGGCCGCGGCCAAGGAAGCGGGACGGCCGGCGCCGCGCGTGGTGGTGGGGTTGCCGGTGTGCGTGACAGACGACGTGGCGGCCGCACACGACGCGGCAGCCAAGGTCTTCGCGATGTACGGGGGGCTGCCGAACTACCGCCGGATGCTGGACAAAGAAGGCGCGGCTGGGCCAGCGGACGTGGCGATCATCGGGAACGAGCCGCAGGTCGAACAGCAGATCCGGGCGCTGGCGAGCACCGGTGCGACCGACATGGTGGCGCCGATCTTCCCGACGGGGGCGAACCCCGGGGAATCGATGGCGAGGACACGGGCGCTGCTGCAGTCGCTTATCGGCAAGGTGTAGTGGTACCGCATATGGTACTATCTCGCGGCCGGCGTCCGGTCTCGTGACGCAGATCGAGAAGCTGGTCGA
>DATECV010000153.1:0-19114 GCA_035286725.1 Dehalococcoidia bacterium
CAGATGCGGGACGGCTGGGAGGCGGTCCTCGTCGACAACGCCTCCGGCGACGGCAGCGCGGACGGACTCGAGCGGTCGTTCCCGGGTCTGAGCGTCGTCAGGAATCGCGAGAACGTCGGTTTTGCGCGGGCCAACAACCAGGCGATCGAGCAGACAGACGGTGACTACGTATTGCTGCTCAATCCCGACGTGGTGGTCGCGCCGGGTGCGCTGGCGGCGGCGATCGAGTTCTTGGAGGACACCCCGGACGTGAGCATCCTGGGGCCCAAGATCCTGCTGCCCGACGGCCGCCTCGACCCCGCCGCGCACCGCTCGTTCAAGACCCCGGCGACGTACCTGTATCGCGTGACCGGCCTTTCGCGGCTGTTCCCGCGGCATCGCAGCTTCGGCCGATATTACCTGTCGTACCTCGACGAGGACGCGATCGCCGACGTAGACTCGGTGGTCGGCGCGTTTCTGCTCATCCGGCGCTCCGTCATCGACCGGATCGGCCTGCTCGACGAGCGCTTCTTCATGTACTGCGAGGACGAGGACTGGTGCTGGCGGGCCAAGGCCGCGGGCGGACGCGTCGTGTACCACCCGGGCATCGTCGTCCATCACCGAAAGGGGAGCAGCGCGCGCACGGTGCCGTTCCGGATGGCGTACCACTGGCACCGCTCGCTGTACCTGTACCACCGCAAGAACATCGCGCCACGCTACGCCGGGGCCACGAACCTCACGGTCTATGCCGGGATCGCGGTCGCGTTCGCCGCCCGCGTCGGCGTGCTGGCCGTACAACGCGTGCTCGCGGCCCCGCGCCACCACGCGCGAAGCGCACCGGCGTCGCGATAGCGGCTACATCTGGCGCAGGAGCTCGCGGGCCAGATCGAGGTCGGCCTCGGTGTTCGTGTTGAGGAACGAGTGCAGGCCGCGATCCAGTGCGCGGCACTCGTCCTCGTGCATGTAGCAGACGTGGACCGCGCCCAGGAAGCTCGTGATCTTGTACTGCCCCGCCTCCAGGCGCGCGCGCATGGGCCCCAGGCAGGCGGGACCGTAGACCGCGTGCAGCGGCTCCGGGTACTGGAGGACCGGCATGACGACGTCGCACCCGGCCGAGCGGCGAAGGAGCTCCGCCAGCAGCGGCACCGAGAGCAACGGCATGTCGCAGGCGACGGCCAGCGCGCGCCCGGCTTCGATCCGGGCGAGCCCCGTAGCGATCCCGCCCAGCGGCCCGCAACCGGGGTAGTCGTCCTCGGCGTCCCGCACGGGGACAGCGGCCCGCACCTCGGGCAGCGACTGGCCGGGCGCCCTCACCACGACGATCTCGCCCACGATGCCGTCCAAGCGGTCCAGGACGTGCTGGAGCAGCGGCCGGTCGAGCAGCATCTCTGACGCCTTGTCCCGGCCGAGCCGCGTGCTGCGCCCGCCGGCGAGGACGATCGCCGCGAAGTCAGGTGGTGCGGTCATGGCGGTTTCAGCGTAACAGGCGGGCGACGCGCTCTAACCGAGCCCGCGCTAGAAGCGCTTGCGCCGGCCTGCGCGACCGCCACCATGCGCGCCGGGCTTGTCGATTCGGACCGCGCACACCTTGTACTCAGGGATCTTCGACTTCGGGTCATACGCGGCGTTCGTGAGGAAGTTCGCGGCGGATTCCGCCAGCTTCACGAACGGGACGAAGATCTCGCCCTGCATGACCGCATCGGTGATGAGTGCGTCGCCGACCAGCTCGCCGCGCCGCGAGGTCACGACGACGCTCTCGCCGTCTTCGATGTGTCGCTCGGCGGCGTCGCGCGGATGGATGGCTACGCGTACGGCCGGCGAGCGCGCGAGCAGACCCTTCACGCGGCGGGTCATCGTTCCACCGTGCCAGTGGTAGAGGACGCGGCCGGTGTTGAGCATCAGCGGGAAGCGGCGGCTGGGCAGCTCGGCGGCAGGCGGGCCCTGCGTCACCGGCACGAACTTCGCTTTGCCGATCGGGAACGTCTCGGCAAACAGGATCGGTGTGCCGGGGTGGCCCGGCGTCGGGCACGGCCACTGGATGGCGCCCTCGCGGTCGAGGCGCGCGTGTGAGATCCCGGACATCGAAGGCGCCAGCGCGGCCAGTTCGTCGAAGATCGCGGCGGGGCTCTCGAACACGAACCCCGCGGACTCCCGGCCGAGGAGGCGCGCGACGCGTGTGGCCACCTCTCGGACGATGGCCCAGTCCGGCCGGCAGTCGCCGAGCGGCGGGATGGCCTGACGCACACGCTGGATGCGGCGCTCGCTGTTCGTGAACGTGCCCTCCTTCTCGGCAAACGTCGTCGAAGGCAGGACGACGTCGGCAAGCTCCGCCGTCTCCGTCATGAAGATCTCCTGCACGACGAGGAACTTCAGGCTCTCGATCGCCTGCTTCGCGTGCGCGAGGTACGGCTCGCTGAGCAGCGGGTTCTCGCCCACGATGTACATGCAGTCCAGGCGGCCTGCGGCGGCCTCCTCGATCATCTCGGTCGCGGTGATACCGGGGGCGGAGGGCAGGTCGTGATCCCAGGCTTCGGAGAACTTGCGCACGGCCTCGGCGCCGATCCCCTGCAAGCCGGGGAGCTGGTCGGGCAGGCAGCCCGCGTCGCCACACCCCTGGACGTTGTTCTGTCCCCGAAGGGGCGAGATGCCGGAGCCGGGCTTCCCCACCTGCCCGGCGGCGAGCGCCAGGTTCACCAGCGCGTGGGCGTTGTCCGTGCCGCACGTGTGCTGCGTGACGCCCATGCCCCACAGCAGGCACGAGCCGCTGAACGGCGGCCGCGCGTAGAGCCGAGCCGCGCGGCGCGCAAGCTCGGCGGAGACGCCGGTCACGGCTTCCGTCTGCCCGGGCGCGCAACCATCGAGGCTCGCGCGCCAGGCGTCAAAGCCCTCGGTGCGGCGTTCGATGAAGCCGTCGTCCTGCAACTTCTCGTCGAGCATCGCCCGGGCCAGGCTGTTGAACAGGGCGACGTCCGTACCGGGGTTGGGCCGCAGCCAGATGTCCGCGTAGTCGCACAGGTCGATGCGCGTCGGGTTCACGACGATGAGCCGCGTCCCGCGGGTGTCGATCGCACGCCGGAGCCGCGACGCGACCACCGGGTGGTTCGAGCTGGTGTCACTTCCCACGACCATCAGGCAGCCGGCCCGCTCGTAGTCCTCGTACGAATTGCTGGTCGCCCCACTGCCGATCTGCAGCATCATCGCCTTCACGGACGGCCCGTGGCACAGACGCGAACAGTGGTCGATGTTGTTCGTCCCCATGAGGAGGCGGACGAACTTCTGGAAGATGTAGCCGTCCTCGTTGGTGCCCTTGGCGGAGGCCAGAGCAGCGAAGGAGCCACGATGCTCGACCAGCTTTCGCGCCACAAGGTCCAGCGCCTCGTCCCAGGTTGCCGGCTGCAACGCACCGTCGCGGCGGACCAGCGGCTGCGTCAACCGGTCGGGCGCGTGCACGAACGACGAGCCGAAGCGCCCCTTCACGCACAGCATCCCCTGGCTGGAGGGGTTGGCCGGCTGGTCATGCACCTCGACGATCTGGTCGTCCGGATCGACCTGCAGCGCCACGCCGCAGCCGACGCCACAGTACGGGCAGACGGTCGATACTTCGCGCACTGCAGTCGTGGGCGGCGCGGGCCTGGCCAGGATCGCGCCGGTGGGGCACACCGACACGCATTGGCCGCACGACGTGCAGATGGAGTCCGCGATCGGCTTGTCCATGAACGCCGCGATGCGAGCGTCAGCACCGGTCCCGGCGATCGCGATTGCCCCGATGTGCTGGACGTCCTGGCAGGCCTCGACGCAGCGGCCGCAGAGGATGCACGCCCCCAGATCCGTCGTGAAGAAGGGACTGCTTTCGTCCAGGTGGTCGCGGGGGTAGCTGGCGAACACGCCCTGCGTGACGCCGTAACGCGACAGCTCGCCGTGGAACTCGCCGGATGGCGCACCCGAGGTCGCCGCCGCATCGGGACGCACCATCGCCGACGTCAGCGAGAGCACGGTGCGCCGTGTCCGCTCGGCCAGCGGGCTCTCGGTCGAGACGGCCATCCCGTCACCGGCCGGCGTGTGGCAGCTCGCGCGCAGGCCGCGCAGGCCGTCGATCTCCACAAGGCAGGTGCGGCAGGAGCCGATGGGCGCCTGGTCGGGGTCCTTGCACAGGTGCGGCACGTGGCGGCCCGCCGCGAGCACCGCGTCGAGGATGCTGGCGCCGTCGGCGACCTGCACGCTGGTTCCGTCGATGGCGAGCGTGATCGTCATGACCGCGCCTCCAAGAACTGGTCCGCGAAGTGGCGGCGCGCGCTGAGGTACGGCAGGGGCGCCATTTGCCCCAGCCCGCACAACGACGCCGCGCCCACGGCCTCCGCAAGCTCATCGAGCCGCTCCAGCGCGTCAGCGCCCGGGCCGTCGAGGACATCGCGCATGCGGGCGGTGCCCTCGCGGCACGGCGTACACTTCCCGCACGACTCTCGGGCGTTGTACGCCGTCAGGTGACGCACCACCTCGCGGATGGACATGGATTCGTCGATGACGACGATGCCGCCGGCGCCCGGCGACGCGCCGCTCTCGTCCAGCCCTCCGGGCACGAGCGGCACATCCAGCCCGCCGGGTGGCAGCAACGTCCCCGACGGGCCGCCACACAGGACGGCCCGCATATCCTTGCCCGGAACAGGCCCGCCTGCGCACACCTCCATCACGTGGCGGAGCGCCGTCCCGAACGGCACCTCGTACACGCCGGGAGCGCGCACGGCGCCGGACACGCACACGAGCTTCGTGCCCGGGAACTCCGGCGTGCCGCAGCCCCGGAACGCGTCCGCGCCCTCCGTGACGATAAGCGGCAGATTGCAGAGCGTTTCCACGTTGTTGATGACCGTCGGCCGGCCCCACAGCCCGGCATCGACCGGGAACGGCGGCCGCAGCCGGGGCACCGCGCGATGGCCCTCGACGCTCGAAAGGATCACCGACTCCTCACCGCACACGTAGCCGCCCGCGCCCCTGCGGACGGCGATCGGCGGAGTACCCGCGTCTATGAACCCGCGTCCTCGGGCGTCCTCGACCGCTCGCAGGAGGCGCGCGGCCGACGTCTCAGCTTCGCCGTTGACGTAGACGTACACCTCCGCCGGTTCGATAGCGCGAGCGGCGATGAGTAGGCCCTCGACCAGCAGGTGCGGGTCCAGCTCCATCAGGACGCGGTCCTTGAACACAGCCGGCTCGCCCTCCTCGGCGTTGACGACGAGGTAGCGAGGCGCCGGATGCGCGCGCGTTGCCTTCCATTTCGTCGCGGCCGGGAAGTACGCGCCGCCGCGGCCGCGCAGGCCCGCGCGCTCGACATCCTCGATAATTGCGTCCGGCGCCATGGTGCGGGCCCGGGCCCATGCGGCGTACGCCCCGGCGGCAATCGCATCATCGATACTTGCGGGATCCACCGTCCCGCAGCGGCGCAGCAGCCGCCGTACCTCGCCTTGCCGGATCGGCGAGATCGCGCGCTCTCCCGCGGCCACGGTGTCCGGCTCCATGACGGCTGCCATGACGGCGGCCGGCTTCGCCTCGTCGACGTACCCGCCGCGGACATGGACGGTTGGCGCCCGGTCGCAACGAAAGCGGCACGGTTGACGTTCCAGCGCCCACCCGGCCGGAAGCGACGAAACCAGTACATCCGCCAGCGCGCCCGCCCCGGCCAGCAGGCAGCTCAGCCCCGTACACACGCCGACCCGTTCGCCCTCGGGCGCCGTGAACGTCAGTTCGCTGTAACTGGTGGCGACGCCGTAGGCCTCGCTGTCGGGGACGCGCACATGACGGGCGACGGCGGACAGCGCCGCCTCGGACAGCCATCCCGCTTCCGCGTGAACGGCCAGCAGGACGGGCAGCAGCTCATCACGGCGGCGGGGAAAGCCGCTCAACAGGCGCTCGACGGCATGAGGTGTTTCCGCGCTCGTGTGTGCGGCAGGGCGTTCCATCGCCGGGACCTCCGCGCATGATCTTATCGGTTTCAGGACGGCCTCGGGACTGGCGCACCACAGGCTAATAGCGGTCAGCAGGCGGAGGATGCTGGGCCACATACCAACGCCATCTCAACGTCACGGACGGGCGGGTCGCCATTCGGCACTGCGGAGTTGCGGATGTTCGCCACGCGGAATCCGTCCATCCGGCACGACCACGCGCCCCGCGGCTGCGGCACAGTACAGATACGGAGGCGCGCCATGCACTCGGACACACACGGAACGCTGCTGGAAGACGTACGGTTCGAGGAGCTGGTCCGGCGGCTGACGAGCTATCACAACAACGAGGGCGTGCTCAGCGTCTATCTGGACATCGACCCTGCCCTGGCGACTCGCGAAGGGTACGAGGCCGCGCTGATCTCCGCGTGGAAGCCGCTCAAGGCGCAGAAGCTGGACCAGTGGACACGCGGCCGCCTGGAGTACGAGATGTCCGGCGTTACCGAGGAGGTGCAGAGCTGGCGAGAGGCGCCCGGACGTTCCGTCGCCATGTTCTTCAGCGGGCCGGGCGGCCTGCGCGTCGTCATTCCGCTCCAGTTTCCACTGAGAACGGTGGCGAAATTCGAGCGCCGGCCGCTCCTGCGTCCCCTCATCGCGGCGCTGGACGAGCATCACCGCTACTGCGTGGTCATGGTGGACAAGGCGCAGGCCCGCCTCATCACCGTGATGCTGGGCCGCGTCGAAGAGGAGATCCACCTGGAGAGCGACGTTCTTCCCCGCACGGACGTCGGCGGATGGGGCGGATACCTGCAGCCGCGTTACACGCGCCACAGGGAGCACCACCTCATCGAGCACCTGCACCGCGTCATCGAGCATCTCTGGGCCATCGACCGGTCGCGCCCCATCCACTCGCTGATCCTCAGCGGGCCCGAGGAGCCGATCGCCGCGTTCCGCCGCCTTCTGCCGAAGGCGCTGGCGCGCTCCGTAGTGGGGACAGTACACATGGACCTGGACCTCGCGACGCCGGAGGTTGTCCACCGTTTGGAAACATTGGATGCGGAAGGCCGCGCACGGGAGGATCGGGCGATCATCGCGGAGCTGACGACCAACGCGGCCAAGGGCGACCACGCCGCGCTCGGCTGGAACGCCACGCTGGAGGCGCTCAGCGAGGGGCGGGTCCACCTGCTGGTCGTGGCCGAACAGGAGCCACGCACCGGAGCGCAGTGCGCTGAGGGGCACTACCTGACCATCGCCGACGTCCGCACCTGCCCGCTCTGCGACGAGCCGCTATGGCACGTAGACGACCTCGTCGAGGCAGCGATCAGGACGGCGCTGACAACGGATGCCCAGGTGCGCTTCGTCTCCGGTGCTGTGGCAGCCGATCTCGGGCCGGATGGCGTCGGCGCGGAGCTGCGCTGGTAGCCGGCCACGCCCCGGTCGAAGGGTGCGTCCCTCATCTACCCGCGGCGCGAGACTAGAACTGCAGCCACTGGTACCACTTGCCCAGCGGCAACACCATCACGATGAGGTCGTGCGGGTGTCCGTGCTCGTCCCGCACGAACTCGTGTACCGTGGCCGCGCGAATGAACCCGAGCTGCTCCATCGCCTCGATGGCATCGTCCTGGACGCCTGCGACCAGCTCCGACGTGACCTTCTCCAGGTCGGCATCGGCCGCGATGTCGCACAGGTCGCGCAGCAGCGTCGTGCCCAAGCCCACGGAGCGGTATTCGGGATCGACGGTCGCGCGCACGGTCCCGACCTCGCGATACGCGCCGTGGCGGCTGCGGATGAGGGCGGCATCGCCTACGATACGCTCGCCGTCCAGCGCGACGAGCGGCAACGCCCGGTCGTAGTCCAGCCCTTCGCACCACGAGGCGATCGTGCGCGGGGACGCGACGTCCTGCTTCAGGAACTGGCGTTCCCCCTCCGGGATGCGAAGGAAGAAGGCCAAAAGCGCGTCCTTGTCACCCTGCTCCAGCGGCCGGATGGTGATCTGGCGGCCGTCCCGCAGCGTGTGCTGACGGGGATAGGCAGTGAGCTTGTACACGGACATCCTGCGCCTCCAACTTTGCTGATCGTCGCCGGGCGGTGATACCGAGGGAGGCCGGCGCCAGGCTCGGCCTCCTCGATCTTAACGGAATGCCGACATCGCTCAATTCACCGTGAGGACGCCCTTCATCGTGGTCGGGTGGGCGTCGCACTGATAGAAGTACTCGCCCGGCTCCACCGTGAAGATTACCTCCTGCAAGATCGGTCCCGTCTCCAGGTCGGTCTCGGCCAGGTCGTCGGCCTTGGCGTCATCGCCCTTGAAAAAGTGGATGTTGTGGACTACGCCGGCTTCCTGGTTGTCGAACTTGACCGTCACCGTGCCGGCGGGCGCCTCCAACTCCGTCTTGTCGAAGAGGCTGCTCTGGCCCACGATTTCCAGGACCGTGCCGCCCGCGGGCGCAGTGCCAGAGGGCGCTTTGGTCGCGGTGGCGGCCGCGGGTGTGGGCGTCTTCTGCCCTCCCTCGGCGGGCGTGATCGGCCATGTCTTGACCGGCGTGGGGTCTTTCTCTGTCGCCTCGCCGCACCCCGCGAGCGCGAACGAGAACGTCCCCAGGGCGACGATCGCCAGCGTCGCGGCCAGGCGGCGAACTGTGGGATTCATGCTGGTCCTCCTCCTTCTGAACTGCCGGCCGCTACTGCGCCGCCGTGGTGTCCGGCGGCATCCCCGCCATCGAGCCGTTCATATCCCGCGCGGCGTCCGTGAGGTCGCCGCTTCCCGGCCGGATGCCGGACTCCTTCAGCGACTCCACAGCCGCCGTGAGCGCCGCCAGGATGTCCTGGATGTTCTCGCTGTCCTCGTACACAACCGGCACGACCATACCGCCGTTGGCCAGCGCGATGTTCAAGGATTTGCCGTCCGGGCCCATCACGTGGGAGATCACGTGGCAGTGAAAGAGCCAGGCCCCCTTTCCGGGCGCCTCCATCTCCACGGCGACGTCGATGGTCTGCCCGGGCGCGACGAGCACCGTGTTCTCGACCCTGGCTGACGGGCCGCCCTGCACCGCCGTGCCGTCGCGCGAGATCTCCTTGACGAAGTGGCCGTGGAAATGCATCGGGTGCAGATCGACAGGCCCGACGTTGATCATCCGGACGCGGATGCGGTCGCCCTTCTTCACGACGTAGGGATCGATGTTGGGGAACTCCTTCCCGTTGATCAGGAAGTGCCCCTTGATCGTCTGCATGAACATGACGTGGTCCTGGTCGTAGCCGCCGTCGCCGCCGTCGCGCGGATCGACGAGGAACCCGCCGCCCAGCCCCATGCCCATCTGCTCCATGTCGTTCATGTGCGCGTGGTACATGAAGGTCCCGGGCGTGTTCGGGATAGTGAACTCGTAGACGAACGTTTCGCCCGGCATGACCGGCGGCTGCGTCAGCAACCCGACGCCGTCCATGGAGTTCGGGATGATCAACCCGTGCCAGTGCACCGTCGAAGCCTCGTCCAGGTCGTTGCGGTAGTAGATGCGGACCTTGTCGCCCGCCCGAAAGTGCAGCGTGGGACCGGGGATCTGGTTGTTGTACCCCCAGACCTCCACAGGCTCCTGGTCGTCGCGGAACTGCCACATGAACTTGGAGCTGGTCAGGTGGACGACCTTGTAGTCGTCTTCCATCGTGACGTCGGCCTCTTTAGGGCCGAAATACTGCGTGGCAGCATCCGCGGTCCCGGTCCCACCACGGCCATTCGCCGTCAGGGCAAACGCCACGACCGCGGCCAGGGCGATGACCAGCCACGAGCCTGCGATCCATCTGCGCTTCATGGTTCTCCTGCCTCCTTCGGTGTTGCTTAGCGGCTCCGCAACACTATCCCGAAGCGCAACGCTAGCGATGAGGGCCGAAGGTCACTTCGTGCAGTCCATAATTCCCGAACCGGCAATCTGGGAACCCATTGTGACAACCGGCCACCGCGGCAAGGGCCGATTGGCCCATCTGCCTGGCAAGCGCCGCGCCGTACCTTGGGGCAGCCAACGATCACGGGAGCGGCAGGCTCGCGCGCCTGCGTGATACGAGAGGAAATGGAAATGGCCGTCGACCGCATGGAGATGCTGCGCCAGGAGACACCCCTGCCGCAGGATCTGGATCTCTCATGGCTCAAGGCCGATACCGATTGGGGGATCTGGGCAAAGCCCGGCAAGCGCGGCCTGACTCTGGACGAAATCAACGCCACGCCCTACGGCGAGGTCACCAACGTGCCCGGCGACCAGACGATGCGGCCGCGCGGCGCCGCGCACCGCGTGGGTGTCCCGCACATCGGCTACACACTGAACCGCGACGACGTGTGGTCGAAGAACGCCACGCTCCTGTACGAAGAGGCCGTCCAGCGCCAGTGGAGCAGCGCGACCGACATCCCGTGGGAGACCCTAGAGCCGCTGCCCGACGACATCGAGCGGGCGATGAGCCAGCTCTGCACCTTCCTCACTGAGGTGGAGTTCATCGCCGGCGACACGCCCGGCCAGTGGCTTCCCAGCATCAGCAACGAGCACTACGAGATCAAGCTGTACCTGGCCAGCCAGGTCATGGACGAAGCGCGCCACCTGGAGGTGTTCCGCAAGCGCGCGCTGGCCAACGGCGGCGGCCTCATGAGCGGCGGACCCGGCTCCGGCCTGCGTCAGATCATCGCGTCGCGGGACTTCAGCGAGATGTCCGCGATCATGCACATCATCGGCGAGGGGTTCATCCAGAGCCTCTTCCGGTCGGGCGAGCTGCTCTCCAACAACGAGGCGGAGAAGCGCATGTTCCGCCTGGCCGCGCAGGACGAATCGCGGCACGTGTCGTTCGGCGTCATGCACATGAAGCACGTCCTGGAGACGACGCCCGAGCGCCGCGAGGAGATCCACACCTACCTCGACGCTGGCGAGGAGATCTTCGCCGGGACGGGCGTGTCCGCCAGTGGCGGGTCGATGGAGTCCCTGGCCATCCTCCTGGGCGGCGGCCTGGACCACATGGACGACGGCTTCAAGAAGCTCATGGCCGTGCGGCGGCGCCAGGTCAACGAGTACATGCACCGGCTCGAGGTCGCGGGATTGGGCGACCGGCGCGGGCGCATGACAGATCAGTTTGCGGTGTTCCTGGACGCGGCCTGACAGGCCCGTCCAGCTCTCCGGCCCATGGCGAGGCTCCCGATCGCTCCACGGGAGCCTTGCCGCTTTGGGGCGGGCCATCCGCGCCGCCCACCGGGTGCCGAACGGCACCGTGGTTCACATGCTTCCGGCCGATTACACGCGCAGAGCCCGCGGCTACGATGCTTGGGTAAGCAACCACTATCCAGTAGCAGGCATGTTGGCGCGATGAATGAACTCAAGGGCAAGGTAGCGATCGTCACCGGCGGCTCGTCCGGCATCGGGAAAGCCACCGCGGAGCTGTTCGCGGAGGAAGGGGCGGTGGTCGTCGTCGCGGACGTACAGGATGACGCCGGCCGCGTCTTCGTCGACGCGCTGTCGGCCGCCGGCCACACGGCGACGTACGTACACACGGACGTCACGAAGGAGGCCGACGTACAAGCCATGGTCACGCTGGCGCTGAGCCAGTACGGCCGGCTGGACGTCCTGTTCAACAACGCCGGCATCGAGGGCGACCTGGCGCCGATCGTCGACACCTCCGTCGAGAACTGGGACCGCGTCCTGACGACCAATCTGAAGAGCGTGTTCCTGGGCACGAAGTACGGCGTCCAGGCCATGCTGCGCGGCGCCGGCGGCGCCATCATCAACAACGCCTCCGTCGCCGGGCTCGTCGGATTCGCGAGTATGCCGGCGTACTGCGCGTCGAAAGGGGGCATCGTGCAGCTCACGCGAGCCGCGGCCATCGAATACGCGACACAGGGCGTACGCGTGAACTGCCTCTGCCCCGGGCTCATCGATACGCCGATGGCGACGAGGTTCACGCACGGCGACCCGGAGGCCACCGCCCGGTTCGCGGAGCTGGAGCCGGTCGGACGGTTGGGCCGCCCGCGCGAAGTCGCCGAGCTGGCGCTGTTTCTCGCCTCCGAGCGGTCTTCGTTCGTGACGGGGGCGGTGATTCCGGTGGACGGCGGGCTGGTCGCCCGCTAGGGGAGGGATGAGGATGAAAGTACTGGCTACATTCGACGGCTCGCGATCCTCGGAATCGATCCTGGAACAGCTGCGCAAGATGCTGCCGCTTCCAATTGACGAGGTCGTGCTGTTCTCCGTCGTGGAGCCTCCGGAGAAGGGCGTGCGCATGCGGGGCCCGCTGCGGCCCGTGGTGGGCGTGGCGCCAGGGCCGGGGACGACGCCCCTGGTGATCCAGCCGAAACCGCCCGGCTTCGTCGAGACGAAGGAGCAGGCGATGGACCGGGGTCTGGCCGACAGGGCCGACTACCTGCACAGCCTCGAAAGGCAGCTTCCCGCGGGGCCGCGGTACGTCTGCGCTGTCGTCGCACACGACGATCCGGCGTGCGCCATCATCGAGCGGGCGCTGGTCGAACAGCCCGACGTGATCGTCATGTCCACCCACGGGCACAGCGGCCTCGTACACATCCTGTTCGGCGACGTAGCCGAGGAGGTGGTGCGGTCCGGCGTCGCCCCCGTCCTCCTCGTACACCCGGACAGTGTGATAAAGGCGCGGCAGACGCTGCGGCGCTGACAGCGCCGAGGCGAGGCGAGGCGAGGCGTAGAAACGCAAACATGGAGACGGAGCGCGGGCGAGCACCCGCGCTCGACCGCTTGGGCGTGGGGCCGCGATTACTGTCCGCCTGAAGGCTCCCGGCGGGCGATGAAGGCGGCCGCCTCGCTGCGGCGGCGCAGGTTGAGCTTGTTCAGAATGTTGCTGACGTAGTTCTTCACCGTCTTGTCGCTCAGGTACACCTCCTGGGCGATCTCCTTGTTCGTCTTGCCCTCGGCGATGAGCAGCAGGATCTTGTGCTCCTGGTCGGTCAGCGCGTCCAGCGGGTCGTTCTCTTTCCGCTCGTTCGCCTTGCGGACGCGCTCCAGCACCTTCTGCGTGACGACGGAGTCCAGCAGCGACTCACCGCGCGCCGCCGCCGCAATCGCATCGGCCAGAACGGCGCCGCGCGTCTGCTTCAGCACGTAGCCCGCCGCCCCGGCGATGATGGAGGCGAATACGGCCTCCTCATCGGCGTAGGATGTCAGCATGATGACTTTGGTCTCCGGGCGAGCTTCGCGGATTTCGCGACAGGCTTCGATGCCGCTGCCATCGGGGAGCCGGACGTCCATCACGATGACGTCGGGCTTCATCTTCGCCGCCTCGGCGATGGCCTCCTGCACGTTGGCGGCCTGACCCACCACCTCCATCCCGTCACGCCGCGTGAGCAGCGTCCGCAACCCTTCGCGCACGACCTCATGGTCGTCGACGATCAATACCCGTGTGGTCATCGTGGCTCTCCCGTCATTGTCTGAACCGGCATCTCCACCATCACGTTAGTCCCCGCCCCCGGCGCTGTCTCGACCCGCAGCATGCCACCGACGGACGCCGCCCGCGAGAGCATGTTGCGCATCCCGCGGTGCTCCTCCGGGAGATCCGCCCCGGGATCGAATCCGCTGCCATTATCCTCGATCACAAGCTTAACCGTTCCATCGATGCCACGAAGTTGCAGTGACAATTGCGTAGCGCGCGAGTGTTTGCGGGCGTTGTTCAGCGCCTCTTGCGCGATGTGGAAGATCGCCGCCTCTTGCTCTTCCAGAAGGCGAGGCAGGCCCACGGCGATCTCCACCGCCGTATCGATGAGGCTGTTCGCCCTGAACTCCACCACCAGCCCGTGCAGCGATTCCAGCAGGTCGCCGCCGTACCTCGCCGGTTGGAGATCCAGGATGTAGCTCCGCAGGTCGATAATCGTGTCGTTCAGGCGGTCGATCGCCCGATTGACCTGGACGACGGCGTCCTCAGGCCGCGATTCCACGTCCGCGGCCGCCGACTCCAGATTCAGGCCGACGGCGTAGATGGACTGGATGATCCCGTCGTGCAGGTCCATCGCGATCCGCTGGCGCTCACGCTCCATGTCGGCGATCGCCTTGAGCTGCTCGCGCTCCGCCTCCAGCCGCCGCCGATCGGTGATGTCGCGGACGATGCTGACGACGAGCGTCTCGCCGCCGCTGCTGAACGGGCTCAGGCTGATCTCGACCGGGAACTCGCTGCCGTCGCGACGCTGCGCCAAGAGCTGGAGATTCGTGCCCATGGGCCGCGTGCCAGGACGGTTCATGTACGACTCCCGATGCGACGCATGATGCGGGCGGAGCGCCTGCGGGAGCAGCATATCGACGCCGGAGCCGACGAGTTCCTCTCTCGAGAAGCCGAACAGCTTCTCTGCCCGTTCGTTAGCCAGCACGATGCAACCCTTGGTGTCGACAACGACGATACCGTCGGGCGCAGCCTCGCAGATATGACGAAACAGGTCGTCGCTCGCTCTGTTCATGTTGTCCGGCCCACTGCGATTGTACCCGACGGGATGCGTGCCCAAGGAAGGCCCCGGTCAGGCGTGCAGGATCTGGGGCCAGCGTTCGGGTGCCAGCGCCCGCTGGGCCGCCTGGAGCAGCTTCGTCGCGAGGATGTCAACGCCGATCTGCTTCAAGATCAGGTCGTCCGCTCCCGCGGCCTTGGCCAGGACCCAGTGTTCGGGTTGGTAGTAGGACAGGTGTACGACGACCACCGGCCGCACGCCGCGCGGCAGAGCAGCCAGCGACGACACGATGTGAGACCCCTGCGCGTCCTCGCGGACCGTGTCGACCAGCACCACGTGGGGCCGCTGGGCCATGATGATCTCATGCGCTTCAAGGGCGTCTGAGGTGTGGCCTGTGACGAGGATCTGGGGATGCTCGCGAAGCCGCTTCGCTAACGCGGCGCGCGCGAGCTCATGATCGTCGACGAGCACCAGCTTCAGCCGGGGGTCGTTGGGGCTCATATGTCATCTGAGCCTAACAGCGCCCGAATCTCGCAACAGGAGCCGATCGTCACTTGTTCCTACGCGCGCGGTGATTCTTGACGAATCGCTCGGGGGCGGCGCCTCTCGCGATTGGGGCCGTTTGTCATCCGGATCACTCTCCCATCGGCTCTGCCCGGCCCGCGCGGGCCGCGTGAATACTCAACACGGATGAGTGCGGCGTGAGCCCGGCAAACAAGGAGGCTCCAATGGCTACGAATGGCAAGCAACTGCCGGTGCGACGGTCACTCCTCGAAGACCTGGAAGATCCGTTCCAAACCATCCGCGATCTACGATGGCCGTTCTCCTTCGCCAGCCTGCGTCCGTGGCTCGAGCGTGAGACCCCCGCGGTCGACGTCTTCGAGCGCGATGGCAAGGTCGTCGTAAAGGCGGAGATGCCGGGCATCAAGCCCGAGGACATCGAGGTCAAGGTCGCAGACGGCCAGATCGTGATCAGCGGCGAACGCAAGGAAGAGTCCGAGGTCAAACAGGAGGACTTCTACCGCTGCGAGCGCAGTTATGGACGGATCTACCGAGCGCTGACGCTGCCCAAGGGGTGCGACGCGCAACGCGCGGAAGCCACCGTCAAGGACGGCGTGCTGGAAGTGGTCGTCCCGAAGAAGGCGGAAGCGTCGGAGAAGAAGGTCGAAGTGAAATCGGCCTGACGTGACGGTTCAGGGGAAGCCGCGCGCGGCGGTTAGGATGGCTGGCGACCGGTTCCCCGTGCCTGCTTCCGGCCAGGAGGTTCATGACCAAGAAGAAGCAGCCGCGCGCGAAGAGAAGGCCGCGCAACTTCCTCCAGAGCCGCACCTTTCTCGCCGGGGCCCTGCTCACGCTCGGCGGGATCGCCGCGGCGGGCGCCGTTTTCGCCTTCCGCGGCGACGACGCGCCGAAGCGCGCCCTTCGCCAGGATCCGGTCGTCTCAACCGAGCGCCAGGTCGAAGTCATCGTGGACAACCGCGACTACACCCCGCGCGACCTCACAGTCACGAAGGGCGCCACCGTCACCTGGACGTTCAAGGACGACGTGCCGCACAACGTCGTGGACGACCGGGGCGCGTTCGACAGCGGCATCCTGAAGAAGGGTGACTCGTGGTCGCTCACCGCGGAGACGCCCGGCACCTATTACTACTACTGCACGCTGCACCACATCATGCAGGGGACGCTCGTCGTGGTGGAGTAAGCGCTCCGCTCGTCGCGGCCGTCCGGCACGTTCCGCCCACTCCTCACACCCTCCAGTTTTGGCGTGCGGCACGCGCCGCCAGCGGCCAGGGCGCTCCAATAGACACCTCTGCCCTGTTGGCGGGACGGCGGAAGTATGCGATGCTAACGGCCCTGAGCCGGAGGTAATCGCGATGAAGGTCATGGCCACGTTCGACCGTTCCAGCTTCTCGGAGGCCATCCTGCCCCTGCTGTCACGCTTGGCCGCCTTTCCGGAAGCTGAGTTCCTGCTCTTCTCGGTCTCGGATGGGCCGCAGGGCCGCCGCGAGTCGGAAGCCATCACACCGGCGCATGCGGTCGGGTTGGCGGGCCAGGCCTCGCAGCCGCTCATCGTCGAGCAACGCGAGCCGGCCATCGTCGAGAATAAAGAGCAGGCGGTCGAACGCCGACTGGCCGACATCCGGGACTACCTGGAGGGCATCGGCGGGAAGCTGCCACCGGGGACGAAGTTCGTGACGGCGGGCGAGATCAACGCACATGCCGCGGACGCCATCATCGCCACGGCAGAGAAGGAGCGCCCCGACGTGATTGTCATGGCCACGCACGGGCGCACCGGCCTGTCGCATGTGCTGGTCGGCAACGTGGCGGAGAAAGTCGTCCGGGCCGGCGTCGCCCCCGTCCTGCTCGTGCGTCCAGAGGACGTGAAGCACCAGCGCAACACCGGAAGGTAAGACCGCCGCGTTAGCCGGCGCCCACGCCATGCTGCGAGTCCTGGCCGTCGATCTTGGTGCGTCGTCCGGCCGCGTGGCCGCCGTGGATCTCGACGCGCGGCCCGTCTCCATCGACATCGTCCACCGCTTTACGCACGAGCCCGTGCGCCATCCGGACAGTTCCCTGCGCTGGGACTGGCAGCGCCTCGTGCGAGAGGTTACGCACGGCCTCGAAGCCGGGTTGGCGGGCGGGCCAGTCGCCTCCATCGGCATCGATACCTGGGGCATCGACTACGGACTGCTCGATGCGGATGGCGCGCTACTGTCGCCGCCCTACTGCTATCGCGACGCCCGCACCGGCGGCTGGCAGCAAACGCTCGGACGGATCGGCGGGGAGCGCCTGTACCGCACGACCGGCATCCAGCTCATGCCCATCAACACACTGTTTCAGCTCGCCGCGCACGACCGCCAGGAGCTTACCCGCGCGCGCCGGCTCCTGATGCTGCCCGAGCTGCTGGTCTACGAGCTGACCGGCGCATCGATGGGCGAGCGGACGTCCGCGGGCTCGACGTCGCTGGTCGATGTCACGACCGGAACGTGGTCCGCCGAGCTCCTTGAGTTCGCTGGCGTCGATCCCGCGATCATGCCGCCGATCTCTCCCGCGACGGCGTATGCGGGCGCATGGCGGCGCATCCCGGTCCATCTCGTCGGCGGCCACGATACGG
Source organism: Dehalococcoidia bacterium (assembly GCA_035286725.1). GTDB lineage: Bacteria > Chloroflexota > Dehalococcoidia > DSTF01 > JACRBR01 > JACRBR01. Next base: position 17,435 of record DATECV010000153.1, read on the forward strand.
CATCGGCCGTTGCGGCGTTGCCATCACCGCTGCCGAACGCGGCGTTCATCTCCTCCGGGACGTGGATGCTCGTGGGAGCGGAACGGGCCGCGCCCGATACGTCGGAGGCGGCGATGCGCACCAACTTCTCCAACGAGCCCGGCGTCCTCGGCAACGTGCGCTTCCTCAAGAACGTCATGGGCTCGTGGATGCTTGAACAGTGCCGCGGACAGTGGGGCGACCCGGACCTGGACACGCTCCTGCAGGCGGCCGCTGCCCTCCCATCGGGCGGCCCGACCGTGGACGCCGCCGACGGACGTTTCCTCGCGCCACCGGACATGGAGGCGGAGGTCCGTGCGGCCGGCCGACTCCCCGCGTCCAGCGGCCAGGAGGCGGTTGTCCGCTGCGTCCTGGACTCGCTCGCTCTCGCCGCGGCCGGGGTGGTCGGGGCCCTGGCGTCGTTCCTGCCGGGACCGGTCTCTGAGATCTGTGTCGTGGGCGGTGGCGCGCGGAACAGGCTTCTGAACCGGCTCATCGAAGAGGCGGCAGGCGTTCCGGTGCGGGCCGGCGCATCGGAGGCGACCGCGCTGGGCAACGCGCTGGTGCAGGGCATCGCACTCGGCCGCTTTGAGACGCTCGCCACGGCGCGCGCCGCGATCGCGTAGCGACCGCCTACCGGACCACGATCTGTCCGACGGAGACCAGGTTCAGCGCATCCACCTGGGCCCGCGCGGGATCGCCCAGCGAATCGAACGCGGCAAGGCGGATGTCGTACACCCCTGGCGCCAGGTTCCGCGGCGCCAGCGAGAAATACGACTCCTTGTACGTCCGCCCCGGCGCCCACTGCGAGGTTTCGCCCAGCCCCTGCCCGATCTGGCGCGGCTGCGACCACACCGGGAACCCGCGCGTCTGCAGGACGGCGCCCGCGGCGTCGAAGAACAGCGTCGTCGCACTCAGATCGACGTCGATGGCGTGATCGGCCCGCCAGTAGTACGTGAACTGCACCACGTCGCCGCGCCGCACCTCGGCCGCGTCGGCCTCGAACCCGGTCAGCGTGACGCCCTGCGGAAACGCAAGATCGCGCTCCGCCGCGGGCGGCACGGACGCAACCGCCGGCACGCCGGGCTTCGGCGTCAGCTTGTACAGGCTGCCCGTCATCACCAGGTCGTCCCGGTAGGCCGGCTTCGGCAGCGAGTCCACCACCATGCGCTCGATGCTCTCCAGCAGCACCGGCTGGACGGCGAAGTCCTCCGTCAGTTCGCTCGTGGAGACGCGCAGGCCCTCCGCGATGTACACGCTGCGCCCCTGATCGAGATACGGGCGCGCGAACGTCGCCACGTCCTCGCCCGATACGGAGAAGATGGGCGAAACGAACACGTCGCGCCGGTATCCCTCGACGAGCTGCGCGTACCACAGGGGCGGCGCGGTCCAGCTATCGGTGAGGATCACCGCATTGGCCGGCACGCGGTCCAGCGTGGTGCGGGCGAAGTCAGCGGCGTTGTAGTCGGCGCTCCTGTCGACGCGGTCGTAGTTGCGGAAGAACAGGAACGCCGGCAACAACGCCAGCACGGCAACGATACCGGCGACGCTGACGTGCGGCCTGACCGACATCCGCGCCTCCGCGGCCCGGCGCGTCGTGGCGATGACCCAGGAGGCGCCGATGCCGATGAACACGCACAGCGCCAGGTAGCCGGGCGTCAG
>DATECV010000154.1:0-14217 GCA_035286725.1 Dehalococcoidia bacterium
AGGCCACGCCGCTCACCCCTGCCGCCAGCAGTATCCGCTTCTTGTTGATCACGGGTTCTCTCTCCTCCTCAAGCGCCAGGTCACGAAGGTGCCCCCCGACACGACGGCGACCAATGCCGCTGCTATCTCGACGATGCGGAACGCCGTCCGGTTCCCTTCGCCGTCTTCCTCGTCATCGCTGGCGAGCGCCGTGAGCTCGCGGACGGGCGTGAGCGACGGTTGGGCGCCGGAACCGGCGGCGTCATCGCCGGCTACGGGTGTGCCGGGAGGCAACTGGACGTCGGGCGCGGGAAGGTATTGGTCGCCGTCGGGCGCGGGGCCTGTTGGGGCGGCCGAGCCGGCGCCTGTCTCGGGCGCGGACGCCTCTGAGCCATCGGTGGTCGCGGGAACCATCGCTTCGGATTCGCCGGGGGCCTGCGTCGCGGCGGGTGTCGGCGCAGCGGCCAGCGGCGCCTGGGTCGAGGCATCGGACGGTCCCGCGGCCGCGATGGAGGTGCCGGTGTCCGGCGGCTGGATCGCGCCGGTCGATCCGCCGGTATCTGGAGGCATGGCTGGCGCGGGCGCGCTGTCCTTAGCGGCATCCTCCGCGAAGGTAGCGCTTTCGTCCATGATCGTGCCGGTGCGCTGCTGTGACTCGAGTGTTGCGAGGCGAGAGCTGCCGTCCCGCGTCGCAAGATCTGCGCCGAGGACCACGGCGAAGATGGTGATCGCGGCCGCAGCGGCGGCGGGCGACCAACGGAGCATCCTTGAGGCGGACGCCGGGGCGTGCGCGGGCGACAGGCCCACGACATCAGCCGGGCGAAGCCGGAAGGAGCGCGGGACATCGACGACGGGCATCGCGCGGAGGGCCGCCTGGGCCTGGCGCATCTCGCCCAGGGCCGTCGAGCAGGCAGCGCAGGATGTGGTGTGTTCTTCGACTGTAGCCGCACGCGCAGCGTCGAGCCGGCCATCGATGAGCGCGGACAGCGCTTCAGTGTCCGGCTGATGCCGCTTGCCCAGGAGCCGCAACAGTTTGTTCACACCGCACTCCACCTGAGGGTCGTACTCTGTCTCACGTCTCGATCCTCTGACGCTCCAGATTCGGGGATTGTTCCTTCATGGGTCCCAGCTCGCGTCTCAGCTTCTCCCGGCCGCGGGCGATCCGTGACTTCACGGTGCCGACGGAGCACCCCATGGCCTGGGCGATCTCCTCGTACGCGAAGCCCTGGATATCGCACATGACGACGGCGAGGCGCTGGTCATGGGGCAGCTTCAGGAGGCCGGCCTGGACGATGGTGGCCTGCTCCGAGCGCAACGCTTCCACTTCGGGGCCGGCGGCGGGGTCGGGCACGTCGATGTGGTCGTCCGAGCCGGCCACGGGTGCGTCGAGCGAGAGGGCCGGACGGCGACCGCGGCGGCGCAGCTCGTCGGTACAGGCGTTGGCAGCGATGCGCATAAGCCAGGGGCGGAAGGCGGACCCCCGAAAGGTGCGCAGGCTGCGATACGCGGAGAGAAATGCGTCCTGCGCCGCATCTTCGGCGGCCGGCGGGCTGCCGAGCATACGTAGGCAGAGATTGAATACGGCGCGCTGGTACAGCTCGACGAGACCGTTGAAGCCCTCCAGATCGCCGTCCAGCGCGCGGCGGAGAAGGGCGACCTCCGCATCGGGCTGCACCGGAGTGGCCTCGAGTGGTGACGGTTCCATAAATCGCGTGATTCTAACAGAGGGCCAGCAGGCGCCGTGCTAGACTAGGGAGCTTATGTCCTACGATCCCGCGAACCCGGGAGAGACTCCCGGGGCTTCTTTCGAGCCCGACAACGCCTCCAGTCCCCCCAGCGAGCAGTCCGCGGAACCGTGGACGCCGCGCCAGTCCGGTCCGCCGCGCGACGGGCCGAGCGGGCTTGAGGGAGGCTTTGGCCCCTACGAGCAGCCAATTGACCCGTTTGGAGAAGTCCCGGCGTCGCTGGAGTTGGACTACTCGGCCGAGGACCTTGGACTGGGCCCGCGCGCGTATGACCGCACGATCTCGTACGAGCGGGTGGAGCGGCGACGGCGTGGCGCGCGCGGTCGCAAGGTCGCGCGGGAGCTTGTCGAGACGGTCATCCTTGCACTGCTGATCTTCTTCGCGGTGCGGGCCGTGGTGCAGAACTTCCGGGTCGAAGGCGCGAGCATGGAGCCTTCGATGCACAACGACCAGTACTTGCTGGTCAACAAGGCGATCTACTACCGGCTGGACATGGGGCGCCTGCGCGACGTCCTGCCGTTCCTGCCGGGCGGAGATGACAGCGAACGGCACCTGTTCCGGGCCCCGAAGCGCGGCGATGTCGTGGTGTTCCGGTTCCCGCTGGACCCGGACCGCGACTTCATCAAGCGGGTCATCGGGGTCCCGGGGGACACGGTGGAGATCAGGGATGAGAAGGTGTACATCAACGGCACCGCCCTGACCGAGGACTACGTGCTGGCGACGCCGAACTACACGTACGGCCCCAAGGTAGTACCTGCAGGCATGTACTTCGTGCTGGGCGACAACCGGCGGAACAGCTTCGACTCGCACGCATGGGGCAGCAGTTGCTCGCCGCAACAGCAGTGCGACTTCGTGCCCGAAGAGAACATCATCGGGCAGGCGTGGATCACGTACTGGCCATTCGACGAATTGGGCCTGATCAATAACAAGGACATCGAGATACAGGCCCCCTGACGGCCGCCCAAGCCTCGCGGTCTATGCCTCCCCGCGCGCGATCCCGCGTTGCGCTTGCTCCAGGCGCGCCCGTCGCGCAAGGTGTACCCCACGAGCCGCAGGGCGCGGCTGATCGGAGGGGGTGACCGATGCGACAGCCAAAACTGGCGTTACTGGTGGCGGCGGGGGCTACGTTGATCCTGACCGCGTGCGGCGGCGGCGGCGAGGACCCGACAGCCACAACGGAGGCTCCGCCGACCAGTGCGGCCTCACCTACGCCGGCTGAGACCACGAAGAACGTCACGCCACGCACCACGCTTCCTCCGCGCACGCCCGGGGCCGACTACGACGAGGCCGCGGCGACGGCGCTGATCAATGCGACGGTGCTGCTGCCGGAAGATCTCGACGTGCTGAGCGCGTGGACGGTGCAGTCCGACGCCCCGCAGGACAACGCGGCATTCGCCGCCGCGCAGCCGGACCAGGCCGGGGACATCGACGCCTGCGGACGGCTGACGGGCCGGACGGTGACGCTGCAGCCGGAGGACATCATCAGTGCGTTCATCGGCGGAGAGACGCTGACGTTCTTCTCGCAATTGACCGTGTACAAGAACGAGGCAGGGGCGACGACGTGCGCGGAACTGGCGGCGCAGCGGCTGGTGGCACCGGGCGCGCTGGCGCGGCTGTTCGCCGGGGTGTTCGTGGACCCGAATGCGGTGGTGGTGACGCCTGTCGATTATCCGGCGGTGGGGGACGGTTCGTTTGCGGCGACGCTGACCGGTCAGACGAACGCGCAGGGTACGGTCATCGACATCACCATCCTCGTCGTGGGGTTCCGGAGCAGGAACGTCTCGGCGGCGGTGGGATCCGTGCGGTCGGGATCGGCGCCGCCCTCGGACGAGCTTAAGCAGTACGTGGACATGGTGCTGCAGCGTCTCGAGGCGAACCAGTAGTCAGCTTGTCAGCTTGTCAGCTTGTCAGCTTGTCAGCTTGTCAGCTTGTCAGGGTGGACGATGGGCGAGGCAGGACTTCGGATCAACGTTCCCGAACACGGCGCTGTCACGGCGGTGCGGACGGAGGCGGCGCGCGGGGGCCGGTGGACGGTTGTGTACGCGCCGGGGGCCGGGTCCAACCTGCGCGACCCGTTCGGCGCCTTTGCGGCGCACGAGCTCGCGGCGCGCGGCATCGCGGTGGTGCGGTTCCAGTTTCCGTACATGGAGGCGGGCAAGAAGGGCCCCGACCGGCCGCCCGTGCTGGAAGCGACTTGGCGTGCGGTCATCGAGGCGGTGCGGGGCGAGATGAAGCGCGACGGGCGACTGTGCACCGGCGGCCGGTCGATGGGTGGGCGCATCGCGTCACAGGTTGTCGCGCAGGGCGTGCAGGTGGACGCGCTGGCGCTGTTGGCGTACCCGCTGCACCCGCCGGGGAAGGCCGAGCAGGCGCGGACGGCGCACCTGCCGACGATCAAGGCGCCGACGCTGTTCGTATCAGGGACGCGGGATGCGTTCGGGTCGCCCGCGGAGCTGCGGGCGGCGGCGAAGAAGGTGCGGGGCGCGAGGCTGCACCTGCTGGAGGGCGCGGACCACGGGTTCGCCGTGCCGAAGTCGTCCGGGCGCACGCGGGAGGACGTGTACGCGGAGACGACGGGTGTGCTGGCGGACTGGTTGGAGACGCTGGGGTGAGAGGGCTCACTGCGCCGGGTTGACCGCATGTGTGTGGCAGGCGGGCAGTTGCTACGCTGACCCTCACGGAGGGACGCATGGCATTCGACCCCAAGCACAATTCACGCACGATCACGGACGGGCCGACGCGGGCGGCCGCGCGCAGCTACTACTACAGCATCGGATTCACGAAGGAAGACATCGAGAAGCCGATTGTGGGCATCGCGAACACGTGGATCGGGACGATGCCGTGCAACTTCACGCTGCGACTGCTGGCGTCGAAGGTGGCGGAGGGGGTCCGGAAGGCGGGCGGGACGCCGATGGAGTTCAACACGATCGCGATCAGCGACGGGATCACGATGGGCACCGAAGGGATGAAGACGTCGCTGATCTCGCGCGAGGTCATCGCGGACTCGATCGAGCTGTGCACGCGAGGGTACATGTTCGACGCGCTGGTGTGCCTGGTGGGGTGCGACAAGACGATTCCGGCGGCGGCGATGGCGCTGGCGCGGCTGAACATCCCGGGGATCATCGTGTACGGAGGGACGATCCTGGCCGGGCAGTACAAAGGGCGGGACGTGAACATCCAGGACGTGTTCGAGGCGGTGGGGGCGAACGCGGCGGGCACGCTGTCGGACGAGGAGCTGGACCAGCTCGAGCAGGCAGCCTGCCCGGGGCCGGGGGCGTGCGGGGGGCAGTTCACGGCGAACACGATGTCGCTGGCCATGGAGTTCCTGGGCCTCTCGCCGGTGGGGATGAACGGTATTCCGGCCGTGGATCCGCGCAAGGACGACGCGGGAGTGCGCGCGGGCGAGATGGTGATGGACGTGCTGCGCCGGAACGTGCGGCCGCTGGACATTCTGACGCGGCCGGCGTTCGAGAACGCGATCGCAGGGGTGGCGGCGACGGGCGGCTCGACGAACGCCGTGCTGCACCTGCTGGCGCTGGCGCGGGAGGCGAACGTCCCGCTGACGATCGACGACTTCGACACCGTGAGCTCGCGGACGCCGCTCATCGCCGATCTGCGGCCCGGAGGGCGCTACCTGGCTGCTGATCTGGACCGCGCGGGCGGGATGGAGCTGGTCGCGAAGCGGCTGGTGGAGGCGGGCTACCTGGACGGCTCGCGGCCCACACCGAGCGGGCGGACGCTGGCGGAGGAGGTTGCGCAAGCGCACGAGACGGCGGGGCAGGACGTGGTGGTGACGGTGGAGGCGCCGCTGAAGAAGACGGGCGGGCTGGTGATCCTGAAGGGGAACCTGGCGCCCGAGGGGTGCGTGATCAAGGTCGCGGGGCACGAGCGTTTGAGCCACCGAGGCCCGGCGCGGGTGTATGACCGCGAGGAAGACGCGATGGCGGCGGTGACCCGGAAGGAGATCAAGGCAGGGGACGTCATCGTCATCCGGTACGAGGGGCCGAAGGGCGGACCCGGCATGCGCGAGATGCTGGGCGTGACGTCGGCGATCGTTGGTGAGGGGCTGGGGGAGACTGTGGCGCTGCTGACGGACGGGCGTTTTTCCGGTGCCACGCGGGGGCTGATGGCGGGCCACATCGCACCGGAGGCGTTCGCCGGGGGGCCGATCGCGGCGATCCGCGAGGGCGACACGATCTCGTTCGACATCCCGAACCGGCGGCTGGACGTGGAGCTTTCGGACGACGAGATCGCAGCGCGGCTGCGGGACTGGACGGCGCCGGCGCCGCGGTACACGACCGGGGTGATGGCGAAGTACGCGGCGCTGGTGTCGAGCGCGAGCGAGGGTGCGATTACGCGGCCAGCGTGATCTGAGCCGTCAATGGGCGGGCGGCGACATGACCTCGCCCGCCTCGTAGAGGAATTCTGGCGCGAGGTCGGCGCCGTTTGGCCACGCGATGGTGCCCCCTTCGACGTGAACTTGGGCGAAGAACGCCGGATCCTTCAGCGGTTCGAAGACTTCACCATGCAATTCCGGTTCAAGATCTATGCGGCGCACCATGCCGTCGTCGAACATGAGCTGCACCGTATAGGGCGGCAACACAGTCACGCCTACTACTCGATGAAACGCTGTGATGTGTTCGATCGTCATGGAGCCCTAGTCCAGAGGCGCTATCTTCATAAGTGGGCGGGCACTCCGTGCTCGTTCCCAGTCATCCCTGAGCTCGGCCTGATGTTGTTGTGCCCATTCTACAACCAAGTGCTCAGCCCTGCGCGAGACCGATCCCTCCATTAACCTCACTTCGTCGATGGAGAAGGACGCGAATTCACCCGCGGCCTATGCGTGGAAGTGCGGCGCACCATGCTCGCGATAATACATCCTGATGATGATGCCGTAGAATCGGCTAATCTCTGGCATGGCGCTACGGTGGGAAGGCGGCGGTGAGGACGGTGTCGCCGTTGAGGACGTACATAATGCCGGCGCCTTCGTCGACCGTCACGGCGCGCAGATCGGTGAAGCTGGCGCTGACGATCTGACGGAGGAAGCGGCCGTCGCTGCTGGCAACGATGATGCGCTTGTTGCCGGTATCGGCGACGACGATGCGGTTGGAGCCGGGGAGTACGGACAGGGACGCCGGCGTGACGAGCGGGCGATCGATGCCGGCGAGCGTAAACTCAGCCTCGGCTTTCAGGACGAATCGACGGACGCCCTTTTCGGCATCGAGCACGTAGACATCCTGCGCAACGGCGAGCTCGGTGGCGTTCGCCAGGTCGGCCTGGTCGAGGAGGGCGGTGCGCTCGCTATCGAAGCCACCTTCGCCGGGGAGGTAGCGCCACACCTGATTCTGCCCACGGTCGAGGACGTAGAGGTTGCCAGCCGCGGTGGCGATGGCGTCCATCGAGCCGAGGCTATCGGCGGCGCGGACGGCGAGAGGGAGCGTGCCCTGTCCGGGGAAGTAGGTGAAGGCCTGGCGCTGCTCGTCGAGGATGATGAGGCTCTGGGTCTGGTCGGACCAGGCGATCTCCGTGGGGCGAGCGGCGGTGAGCAAGTTGACGGTCTTGCCCTCCTCCAGCACCGTTTCGGGCGCGGCGCCGCTGGAAGGGACGCGCAGCACCCGCCTGCCCTCGAGGTCGAGAACGTAGGAGGCGTCGCCACCCAGGGCGATCTGGGACGCGCCGAGATCGCCGGTGACGAGCTGGGCGAGGTCGGCGACTACGGTGGCGTCTTTGACCTCGTACACGGCGTTGAGGACGTTGAGGGCTGCGGTGACGTCTGACTGCAGCGCCTGCACCTCGGGGCTATCGCCGTGAATCTTGGCGGCGTCGTCGAGCTTCGCGCGCGCATCGGCGAGCATCTGGCGCTTCAGGCCGGGATCGCTCGTGGCCTGTGCGCGGGCGTTGGCTTCGCGGGCGCCGGCGACGAGGGCGACGAACCTGTCTTCGCGGCTCTCCTGAACGGATCCGGGGAGCTGCCAGTAGGCGATGAGGCCCAGCACGACGAGGGCAAGCGCGGCGAAGACCGCGAGTTTCGGTATGCGGAACCGGGGAATCGCGGCGAGGGCGCCCGTGGACTTGCGGTAGCGAGGCCCGGACGCACCGGCCCTGAGCTTCACCGCGGGCGGCGCAGGCGGCGCCGTGGACTCGCGGATCTCGTCGACCTGCTCGGTGACGGGACGGGGAGGGAGGACCCAGCCGTCCCCGGGGAGGGCGGCCGCGCGCGAAGCCGTCGCTGGTTCGGGACCGCTGCCTCCGGCGCCGACCTCGAGGAGGATGCCTTCGGCCGGGGCGAGATCGTCTTCGCGCGAGGGCGGCGACTCGATCGATGGTTCGGCTCCGCCGGTGGTGAGGAAGTCGGGTGGCGTATCGAGCGGCTCTTCGAAGCACGACAGCAGCACGAGCGCGAAGTCGGGTCTGTCCTTGCACAGCAGGTAGAACTCGGGGAGCACGGCGTCGGCGTCTTGTGAGAGGATGCGTTCGACGTGATCGGACGATACGAGCGCGTCGAGCGATGACGACGCGATGACGACGAGATCGCCGGGCTCCAGCGGGATGCGGGTGAGCCGCGGCATGAAGTCCTCGGTCATACCGAGCGCGTGTTCGAGATCAGGCTGTTCGGCCTGGAGGCGGCGCACGGTACCGTCGGCCGTTCGCACGTACGCGAGGCTGGGACCGACCTGCGCCAGGTAGGCGTCGGCGCCGGACAGGGCGAGGCAACTGGAACCGGCGCCGATGCGATGTTCGGGAAGGCTCTTGCTGTTCCAGTCGAGCAGGTGCTGATGAGCGGCGCGCAGGGAACGCGTGAGTGCACCCGTGAGGGAGAGCGCATCCTTCCGGTAGAGGCGGGCGATGACTTCGACAAGCTGGGACGTGTAGTCGACGCTCGCGGGCGAAGCCGGTTCGACGAGCACGTAGAGCTCGTCGGGCTCGTCATCCGGCCGCTGGCGGATGAGAGAACTGAGCCAGGGTCCGTCCTCTTCCACGTGACCGTCGGTCACACAGAAGCGCCCTACCCATGTCTTGGCCGCCATGCCCCTCCGCAGGCGCACGATCCGGCGCGCCCCGTTGCTGTCATCGTTCTGCGCCCGCCGCGGCGTCCGGCCGTACGATCGCGCCGGCGCGCGTGAAGCGCGGTGAGGAGCGAGACGCCGGAACGTGGGTGATGCCCGTGGCCGCGGCGGGCCGTGGTTTTCGGGCCATTATACGCTCGGCGCGGCGAAGCGGCAGCGGCAGGTGTGACACGCACTGCTTTATGTCGCGGGGCGCCATCGTATGCCGGGACGGCGCCCTCGCATTGCCGCCGGCGAGGCGGGACCCTAGCATGCGGTCATGAGCAAGGTTCGCACGTGGTTGCTGGCGTTGCGCCCGGTTTCGTTCACGGCATCGGTAATCCCGGTGCTGGTGGGGACGGCGATCGCGGCGCAGGACGAGTTTCACGCGCTGCTGTTCGTGCTGGCGCTGTTCGGGTCGGTGGCGATCCACGGGGGCACGAACCTGGTCAACGACTACTTCGATCATGTCAAGGGGACGGACAACGCGGAGTCGCTGGGCCAGTCCGGCGTCATCCAACGGGGCGTGCTGTCGGCGCGGGCGGTGCTGGCGGGCGGCATCGTCGCGTTCGGCGCGGGCGGGGCGGCGGGAGTGGTCATCGCGGCGATGACGGGCTGGCCGGTGCTGGCGCTGGGGATCGCGAGCGTGCTGGCGGGGTACTTCTACACGGCCGCGCCGTTCTCGCTGGCGTACCGGGGGCTGGGCGAGGCGGTGGTGTTCGTGTTCATGGGGCCGGTGATCGTGATGGGGGCGTACTACGTACAGACGGAGGCGTTCGCGTGGGAGGCGTTCATCGCGTCCGTGCCGATCGGGCTGCTGGTGGCGGCGATCCTGCACGCGAACAACGTGCGTGATATCGAGAACGACCGTCGCAACAACAAGTGGACGCTGGCGGCGCTGGCGGGGCGGCCGCTGGCGGACTATGAGTTCATCGCGCTGACGCTGGGCGCGTACGGCGTGGTGGTGGCAATGAGCCTCGCGGGGGCGGCGCCGTGGCCGGTGCTGATCACGTTGGTGACGCTGCCGCTGGCGGTGCGGCTGGTGCGGTTCGAGATGCGGCAGAGCGGGGCGCGGGCGCTGAACGCGGTGCTGGCGCAGACGGCGGGGCTGCACATGCTGTTCGGAGCACTGCTGGCGATCGGGTTCGCGATCGCGGTGTGGGCGGATATCGGTTAGCGCCCGTTGCCGGTCGCTGTCACGGTCCGCGGACGAACGCGGAAGGTGCAGCATTCGTCGCCGCGGAGCAGGCTGGAGCTGAGCCGGGCGTCGGCACCGGCGAGCTGGCGGACGTACTCGACATCGAGGGCGCACACGGCGCTGTTCTGAGTGGCGACGTTCCAGAACGGGCAGGTGTGCTTGCGGATGAGGTAGTCGTCGCCGACCCAGGCGGCGTCGACGACGTTGCCGCGGTCGCCCATGATCCTCGCCGTCTCCTCGAGCCGCTCCGTCGGGGGCTTGCCCTCGAGGCGCGCGAGGTGGTGGCGGGAGAAGCGGCCAGCGACGTTCTTCATGAGGCGCTGCAGGGTCTCGGGGCCGAGGAGGTTGCGGGCTTCCTCGATGAGGGCGTTCGCGAGGTCGTCGTACATCTTCGGGTAGAGGGCATCGCCGTCGGGCGTCAGGCGATAGACGAGGGCGGGGCGGCCGACGTGGCCGCGCTCCTCCGAGGCCTGTACGAGGCCGTCCCGTTCGAGGACAGTGAGGTGCTGGCGGATGCCGGTGGAGGTGAGGCCGAGGTGTTCGCCGAGATCCTTCACGGTGGCGTGGGCGCGCCTTCGCAGGTAGTCGAGGATCTCCTGGCGGGTAGCTTGCACGCGAGCACGCCCTTTCGGCAGTAACAACTTGTACTATAGCACCGCTCGAAAGGGGCCCCAGAGCCGTTCGGCCCGCCAGCCACCGGACGTGTGGACGCAGATGCGCGGGGCCAGGTGCGCGGGCCGACGAAAGTCGGCCGACGAAAAGTCGGGCCGGCGGGAGTATTGAGGGGATCTTCGGGGATGGGGGCGAAGGTTACGCGCCGAGGCGACATGTTTCGCGAGCAAGACGCCGTCGATGCGTTTGCGCGAGAAGCGCTGACGCCGAGCCAATGGTCGAACGGGCCGGGCGACGTGTACGGGGCGCACAGCCATACCTACCACAAGGTGTTGTACTGCCTGCGCGGGTCCATCACGTTCCGGTTGGGGGACGGCGACGAGATCGCGCTGGGGCCGGGGGACCGGCTGGACCTGGAGCCGGGGACGATGCACTCGGCGGTGGTGGGGCCGAACGGGGTGGCGTGCGTGGAAGCGCCACGATCGACGGCCTGAGGCGTGCCCCGAAGCAGATTCCCGCGCACAGATCTCTGACAGCACGCCGATTCTTTCAGCAAGGGTCAGCGGCCTACGCCGCGCGTGGTTGTGCGTGTGCTCCAGGGGTGGGGTGTGCATCGATTCGTCCTGATCATGCTGCTGGCGGTCGTCGCGTCGATGGCGGTAACGTCGAGCGTCACGGAGGCGCGGAAGCGGCCGCGGCCGCCGCCCCGAAACACGGGTGCGGTGACAGCGCCGGCGCTTCCGGCGTTGCCCGCGGGATGGCCGTCCACGCTGCAGATCGGATCGGCGGACGCGCCGGGCGGGGCGGCGGCGTTGAAGGCGACGGCGCCGTTCGGGTTCCGGTACCAGTACCTGGCAGGCGGAGTGAACACGGGGAACGGGTGGGCGAACTGGAACGCGAACGGGCAGTTCGTGAGCTACTACATCCAGGATTCCGTGGCGAACGGGATCATCCCGGTGTTCCCGTACTACCAGATCCGGCAATCGAACCCCGGGGCGTCGCAGTACGAGCCGGACGGCGTGTACAACAACCTGCAGAACACGAGCACGATGAACGCGTGGTTCAACGACGTGAAGCTGTTCATGCAGCGCGCGGGTGCGTTTCCGGACAACATGGTGGTGCTGCACGTGGAGCCGGACATGTGGGGGTACATGGAGCAGCGCTCGACGAACGACAACGCAACAACGGTGCCGGCGAAGGTCTCGGCCACGGGGCTGAGCGAGCTGGCGGGGCTGCCGAACACGGTGGCGGGGCTGGCGCAGGGGGTTGTGCGGCTGCGGGACCAGTACGCGCCGAACGTGGTGCTGGCGTATCACCTGAGCGTGTGGGGGACGAACTACGACATCATCTACGGCGACTTCACGGATGCGGAGCTGGACACGCTGGGTACGCGTGCGGCGACGTTCTACGGGTCGCTGGGGGCGAACTTCGACATCGTGTTCACGGACCAGCTGGACCGGGACGCGGGGTACAAACAGTACATCGACGGGAATCCGAACGCGTGGTACGACGCGAATGACTACGGCAAGAGCGTACGGTTCCTGGGTAGGTTCGTGCAGGCGGCGCAGGAGCGGGTGGTGGTGTGGCAGATCCCGCTGGGGAACACGAAGATGCGGGCGATGAACAACACGTGGGGGCACTACCAGGACAACCACGTCGAGTGGTGGTTCGACGAGCCGGCGCGGACGCACCTGACGGACTTCGTGAATGCGGGGGTGGTGGCGTTCCTGTTCGGCGGCGGGGCGGGCGGGACGACGTGCGCGTGCGACGCGATGGGCGACGGGGTGACGAACCCGGCGCCGATCAACGGGAACACGCTGGTGTCGCTGTCGGCGGACGACGACGGGGGGTTCTTCGACCAGAAAGCGGGCGCGTACTACTCGGCGGGGGCGATGCCGTTGCCGGGGATCGCGCCGCTGCCTACGGCGACGGGGACGCCCACATCGACGCGGACACCAACGCGGACACCGACACGAACGCCGACGGCGACGGCGACGCCGGAGATGCGGATCCCGCGGAACGAGACGCTGGTGCCGGTCCCGTAGGACCGGGAGGGTCTCGTAGTCGCAGGACTCGGGTTGGAGTTTGCTCGGAAAAACCATGTGTTTGGGTAGACCTCACGGCTGGCGGATTGCGGATTTCACAGTCCGAGGTGGTATGAGCTCATGTTTCGGTAGTCCTCCTAGTTGGGGCGTCTCGCTGGTCACGGGCATGCCTCTCTGAGGGAGGGACTGGCCGCGGGGCCATGTTGCGCGGGGGGACCGCGAACTCCAAGCGAGCCGGATCACTTTCGTGATTTTGCGGCGGGCGTTAGGGTGCGGGTATGTGCAGGAGCATCAAGCGGTTGCGGGAGCGGGACGAGGTGGCGCCAGAGGAGGCGATCCGGGAGGCGGCGCTGCAGTACGTGCGGAAGATCTCGGGGTACCGGCAGCCGTCACCGAAGAAGGCGGCGGCGTTCGAGGCGGCGGTGGAGGAGATCGCGGCGGCGTCTGCGCGGTTGTTGGAGGGGATTACGGGGGATGGTGACGTGGTCGGGAAGGTCGCTGATGGCCGGCGTGGGCGGAGCTGAGGTCCTACAAGCAGCGAACCGGGGGTGAACCACGCGAACTCTGCATCCCTCCAAGCGATGGCTCCTCGGGATGGTGGCACCCGTAGTTGCGGCCGGGAGCCTGGTGGCGTGCGGGAATCCCGACGCGCGGCGTGACGAAGCAGGCACGCCGCGGGGACAGCGCGACTCGACTTCGGTGGCCTCGCCAGCGTTGGTGACCAGGACCGCAACGCCAGAGGCCACGGGAACCGCGCCGCCGAGCGAGACCGCGAGCGCCGCGGCACGTGGCGGGCATCCCGCACCGATCGGGACGGCGGTGCCGAGCGCGACGCCACCGGCTACGTTCACGCCGGTCGTGCTGACGTTCGACACGTATCCAGAGCCGCCGTGGTATCACCCCACGAACCAGCTTCCGGTGAGCATCGCTGACGGGATCCTGACGATCGACGCGCCGGCCGACACGCAAGACACCGCGGTGGAGTTCATCTCCGAGGAAGGGTCGGGTAGCTATCGCGCGACGGACCCGTGGACGTTATATGCGTCGAACCAGCGCGGGTGGGTGGTGGAGGCGCGGTTGCGGGTGGACCCGCTCACGCCGGCGGCGTGCGGAGACGCGACAGAGGGGCCGATCCTGTCCCCTCTCACGATCTGGATCACGGACGACAAGAACTTCGTGCAGCTGGGGCTGGCATCGGCAGAGATCTGTCTGATCGTGGCATGGAACGAGAAGCTCGTGGAGACCATGGACACCACGTCGGGGTTCCACGTGTATCGGTTGGAAGGGCAGGGGACCCACGTGGCGGTCTGCGTCGATGGGACTCAGGTGATGGCGTACGACGATCCGCAGCTGGGACGCAACATCAAGGGATTTGTGTTCGGGGACGGGGTATCGGATCCGGGGCGGGGCGGGACGCGGTCGTACTGGGACTATTTTGCGTACGACGTGGGTGGGGCGCCGGAGAGGGCGTGCGCGGGGCCGGTGTTGGGGCCGTCGTAGCTTGCGGCGGTGGAGGAGCTCGCTGCGGCATCTGGTGCGCGGTCGTTGGACGGGATAACCAGGGGCTGATGCCAGCTAACTGCCGCATCCAG
>DATECV010000155.1:0-11783 GCA_035286725.1 Dehalococcoidia bacterium
TGGACGCCCAGATCCGCCTCGCCCTGGGCCGCCGTCTCGAGTACAAGGTCACCGAAAAAGCCTGACCCTCGTGCAGGTGCCCGCGCGTCGTCCGTAGGGGCGCAGCCCGCCGGCCGGTTTCGCGGTCACGGCGTCAGCGGACCGGCACCGTTCACTCCGCGGGCCGATGGTGGACAGCCTTCTAATCCGGGTGCCGCTGGTTCGAATCCAGCCGGGGGTGCCACGACCCCCCAGTCCGAATCTAACGAGACATGCGCGAGCGTTGGACTCCTCCGAAAGCATCTCACCATCGGCGTCGACTCGTCTCACTGAGTCCGCCTAGATCCGTAGTCCGCGCGCGATCCGATAGGCCGATGACGAGTCCAGGTATGGCTTCGACGAGATCGGTTGGATTGCTAGACTCAGCTGCATGACCATACTCGACTGGCTGCTCGACTCGGATCCCGCTCTCCGCTGGCAGGCGTTGCGCGACCTTGTCCATGCGTCCGCCGAGGTCGTTGCAGAGGAGCGCGCGCGGGTGGCCACCGAGGGCTGGGGTGCCAGACTACTGGCGTTGCAGGGCGATGACGGCCAGTGGGCGGGAGGCGCATGCTTCCCGGCGCGGAGCTTCAACTGGCGCGACGAGAACCAGGGCCAGCCGTGGACCGCCACGCTACCGACGCTCCAGCTGCTGCATGATTTCGGGGTCGACCCCTGCTCGCACCGGGTCCGCCGCGCCGTGGCGGCGGCCAGGGATCACTGTCGTTGGGAGCACGCCGGCCAGCCGTTCTTCAGCGGGGAGGTCGAGCCATGCATCAATGGCAGGACGGTCACATTGGGCACCTACTTCGATCAGGATGTGAGTGGCGTGGTCGAACGCCTCCTTGGCGAGCAGCTGGAAGACGGCGGATGGAACTGCGAGGCGGAGCACGGATCCGTCCGCTCGTCGTTCGCGACCACGATCAACGTCCTGGAAGGCTTGTTGGCGCACGAACACGCAACCGGCGGCTCCGCGGAATCGATTGCAGCTCGCCGCCGGGGCGAGGAGTACCTCCTCGAACGAAGGCTGTTTCGGCGCAAGAGCACCGGGGAAGTCGTCAACCCGGCCTGGTTACGGTTCTCGTTTCCACTCCGCTGGCACTACGACGCGCTACGTGCCCTCGAATACTTCCGCGCGGCCGGGGACGTGCCCGACACGCGGATGGACGAAGCGATAGCTTTGCTCCGATCCAAGCAGCAGCCCGATGGCACCTGGCTGCTGGAAAACACGCATCCTGGCAAGGTCCACTTCACGCTCGAGGACGGCGACGGGCGACCCAGCCGATGGAACACGCTGCGCGCCCTGCGTGTTCTCAGGTGGTACGACGAGTCTGCCAGGTGAGCCGCCGTCTCGTTTATTAGCCCGGGCATAACCCTCGATCCATGATCCTTGATCGCGTGCGCCAGACCACGTGGGGTTCCAGCCGGCGGCCCCAAGCTAGCGCGTCGCAGGGGCTGAGCCGTGCAACCAGACCCGTCGATACGCTCGCTACACTGGCGGCGTGACGAACACATTTGTGCAGAGCATGGCTCGTAACTTCGAGGAGGCGCTCCGGCTGATGGAGGCGGCGCTGTCCGACTGTCCCGACCGGTTGTGGGAGACGGACTTGTGGCCGGACGAGGCGCCCATGGGTCCGGGCCCGCACGGAGGATTGCACGGTTCATCCCCATGGTTCCTGGGTTACCACGCCCTGACTTGCCTCGACTACGACCTCGCCGGCGAGTTTGAGCCGTGGGCGCCGCCGAAACCCTTTGACGAGAACACGTGGTCCTTTCCCAACCGCATGTTCACCAAGGCCGAACTGCTGGGGTACGTGGACTACTGCCGCGACAGGGTGCGCCGAACGCTCGACGCGCTCACCGAGGACGCCGCGGCCCGGCCACTCCCTGGCACCCATCGGTACCATGGCACGCTGTTCGGAGTGCTTGTCGGCAGCATCCCGCTGCACGTCGTCGAGCACGCCTCCCAGCTCCGCCAGTTCCTCACCGCCGCCGGCGTCAAGCCGCAACCGCGTCGGTGACAAAGGCGATGGACTGCGGCATCGCCCTTCAGGGTGCGTTTGCAGCCCATGAGGGCCAGCGGCCTTGAGTGCGCGTCGGCCTGAACGCTGGCGAAGGCATTCGGTACAGTGCGCAGATTAGACGCTTTCGAGATCTCCTGGCGCGAAGTGGCGAGGGTAATGCGAAGATGCAAGCATCAGAGGTTTCGCGTGCGGTGGCTGCGGCCAGGTCGATCGCCGCAGCGCTTGACCTGACGGTCGACGACGCGATCGTTCTTAACGACTCGAACCGGCTTGTCCTCCGCCTGATGCCTTGCGATGTCGTTGCCCGGGTCGCGCCCATGGCGTGGCAGGACGCACGGCTCGAAGTCGAGCTTGCGCAACGGCTCGCCGAAACCGAGAGCCCTGTGGGTGCTCCTGAGCCTCGCGTGGAGCCACGCGTCTACGAGCGTGACGGCTTCGCGGTCACGCTGTGGAGCTACTACGAACCTGGGCCGTCTCGAGCGCTCCCCCCAGCCGGCTACGCGCACGCGCTCGAGCGCCTGCATGCCGGCATGCGGCAGATCGATGTCACGACGCGGCACTTCATGGATCGAGTCGCGGACACGCAACAAGACGTAGCGAACCGCGACATCACGCCGGAGCTCGCCGACGCGGATCGGGAGCTTCTCGCCAGCACGCTGCGAAGCTTGAGGCGGTCGATCGGCGACCGCGGCGCCGCCGAGCAGCTGCTGCACGGCGAGCCGCACCCGTGGAACGTGCTCAGCACGAAGAACGGGCCGCTGTTCATCGACTTCGAGAACGCTGTTCGCGGGCCTGTCGAGTACGACCTTGCCTGGGTGCCCGAAGAGGTCAGCGAGCGCTATCCGGGCGCTGATCAAGAACTGGTCGGCGAGTGCCGTGGCCTCATGCTGGCGATAATCGCAGTGTGGCGTTGGCGTCGAGACGACCAACACCCGAGCCGTCCACAAAGGGCAGAATGGCTCGGCGCCTTTCGCCAGGGTCCGCCGTGGCTGGCGATCGACGACGTGTAGCGACGACTCGTGTAGCGTCCAGCGGAAGCTCGATGTGACGACCGCCCACCACGCAGAGGCTAGGGCTCCGGCCTCGATCTGATCTCGCGCGCATCGCGCCGCATCGTCCAGAACCGCGGGCCGTCGAGCGGGAATATCCCTTCGCCCGCGACGACGAAGCCGTGACGCTCGTAGTACGCGACGTTCACTTCGTTCGACGTCTCTGTGCAGCACAGCAGGCCCGGCGCATCGAGCCGCGTGAACATGTCGGCGAGCAGCGCCGTCCCCGCGCCTGTCCGTTGCGATGCCGGATCCGCCGCGAGCAACGACAGGTACCAGTGCGGCCGCCCGCCCATCGCTTGTTCGCGGACGCGCTGGGAGACGCCCATCGCCGCGAACCGCGCCATCACGTACTCGCCCATGCGCGCCGAGATCTCGTGGAAGCCGCTCTTCGTCCCGTCGGGGTCTAGGTCGATGCCATCCGACGGTCGATCCCAGATCGCCACGCCGCGCAACGGCGCGCCCGCCCCGTACGCCTCGCCGCCGAGCATGCCATAGCGCACCGCCGCGCTCATGAACCACGCCATCGCCGTTCGACGCTGCGTTTCGTCCGGCACCACCCACGTCCAGACGGGAGAGTTGAAGAACGCGCGCGCGAGGAGCGCCGCGGCTTCGTCGAGCTGCGATTCAGTGAGCTTCGTGATGCGCATGTTGGTGCGAGTGTAGCGGTGGTCGCGCCGTGCCGCATCGCCGGAGCGGAGGGGGCTATACTGCGGCGTCATGACTAGCAGGCGGGCATGGAGCACCGGATTAATTGGTGCTGCACACAGCTCGAGCTTCCTTAGATTCAGACGTTGTCTGCCAGACCCCAAAATGGCCGACCGGTCTTCTCATCCAGTTGAGTTCTGCACCTGGCGAGGGCAACGCGAAGATGCAAGCATCAGAAGTTTCGCGTGCGGTGGCTGCGGCGATGTCGATCGCCTCGGCGGTTGGGCTGAAGTCGACGAACGCGGTCGTTCTTCAGGATTCGAACCGCGTCGTCCTGCGCCTGATGCCCTGTGACGTCGTAGCACGCGTGGCGCCGATGGCCTATCAAGCCAGCTCAGACGTGACCGTTGAGGTTGCGCAGCGGCTCTCCGAAACCGGCAGCCCCGTAGCCGCGCTTGCGCCTGAATTCGAGCCGCGCGTGTACGTTCGTGACGGCTTCATACTCGAGATGTGGACCTACTATGAACCCGTGCCGGATCGAGAGCTTTCGCCATCCGATTACGCGAACGCGCTCAAGCGGCTGCATGCCGGCATGCGGCAGATCGATGTCACGACGCCACACTTCACGGATCGAGTCGCGGAGGCGCAACAACTCGTTGCGCGCCGCGACCGCACTCCGGCGCTCGCCGACGCCGACCGGGAGCTTCTCAGCAACACGTTAGGAAGCCTGAGACGAGCAATCGGCGACCGCGGCGTTGCCGAGCAACTGCTGCACGGCGAGCCGCACCCGGGCAACGTGCTCAGCACGAAGGACGGGATGCGGTTCATAGACCTCGAGACGTGTTGCCGTGGGCCTGTCGAATTCGACCTCGCCCATGTGCCCGAAGAAGTCAGCGCGCGCTATCTGGGCGCTGATCAAGAACTGGTCCGCGAGTGCCGGGGCCTCGTTCTTGCGATGGTCGCAGCGTGGCGCTGGGATCCAGGCGACCAATTCCCGAACGGGCAACGAGCAGCGCGAGTACTCCTCAGCGCCCTACGCGAGGGTCCACCATGGCCGGCCCTCGACGTCGTGATGCGCGAGTAACGCACCATCCAGTTGTTGATTGACCCCGCGGACACGAAGATTCGTCAGCGAGCCTTCTAATGTCCAACGTCCAACTTCCGGACCTCAGCCCAACTCCCCCAGGCTCTTCCGCAGCCCCTCCAGCCGGCCCCGCACCGCCCCCAGCCGCTCCGTCTCCTGCGCGATCACCTTCTCCGGCGCTTTCGCGCGGAAGCCCTCGTTCGAGAGCTTCGACTCGATCCTGCCCGCCTCGGTCTCCGCCTCTGCGATCTGCTTCCGCAGCCGCGCGCGTTCCACCTCCACGTCGAAGAGGCCGGCCAGCGGCACCACCGCCGTCACACCCTCCAGCACCGCGGTTGCCACTTGATCGCGCGGCGCTTCGGCAGCCGCACTCACGACGTGCAGCGGGCGCACGCGCGCCAGCGTCTCAACGTACGGCCGACCGGCCTCGAACAGCGACCGCGCCCCGTCGGCCACCACGTACGCCTCGATGAACTTCGCCGGCTCGACCTTCTTCTCCGCGCGGATGTTGCGAATCGCCCGCACCACGTCGATCAGCGATTCCATCTCCCGCTCCGCCTCCGCGTCGGCGTATCCGCCCTCACCCCGCGGGAACGCCGCCACGATGAGGGCTTCTTCGGCCATCGGCGGGGCGGGCGCAGCAGGCTGCGCTCCTACGGAAGGGCCGGCGATCTTCGACTGCAGCGCCTGCCACAGTTCTTCGGTCACGAACGGCATCGCCGGATGGAGCAGCCGCAGGCTGCGGTCCAGCACGTAGGCCAGCACCGGCAGCGGCGAAGGCGGCTGCACAGCGGACACCCGTGCCACACGCGCAGGCGAGGGCGCCTCGGTCACCTGCGCAGGCGAGGGCGCCTCGGTCACCTGCGCAGGCGAGGGCGCCTGCGCTCCATCTCCGCGGACGCGGACCTTCGCGATCTCAATGTACCAGTCGCAGAAGTCGTTCCAGACGAACTCGTACACCTGCCGCATGGCCTCGCCCAGCTCGAACCGCCGCATCAGGTCGTCCACGCTCCGCGCCAACCCCTCCACCCGCGACAGGATCCAGCGGTCCTCCAACGGCAACCCCGCCAGGTTCTCGGGTCTCGCTTCTGGGTTCTCGAGCGACGCGACCAGCGGCGCGATCCCAACATCCGCATCGCCGATCATCGAGAGGACGAAGCGGGTCGCATTCCAGAGCTTGTTCGCGAAGTTCCGGCTCATCTCCACACGCTGCATCGACAGCTTCAGGTCGTTCCCGGGCCCGCTCGCCGTGATCAGCGCGTAGCGCAGCGCGTCCGCGCCGTACTGTTCCACCACCTCCAGCGGATCCACTCCCGTCCCCAGGGACTTGCTCATCCGCTTGCCCTCTTCGTTCCGCACCGTCCCGTGCAGGTACACGACCGAGTACGGGATCTCGCCCACGCAGTAGAGCCCCAGCATGATCATGCGGGCCACCCAGAGGAAGATGATGTCGTATCCCGTCTCCATCACCGACGTCGGGTACCAGTACTTCAGCTCGTCCGTTTCCCGCGGCCACCCCAGCGTCGAGAACGGCCACAACCCCGAGGAGAACCACGTGTCCAGCACGTCGCTCTCCTGCAGCAGGTTGCCCCCGCCCGTCGGCGAGTGCGCCGGCGTCTCGATCGAGCAGATCGGTGTCGCCCCCACCGCCGACCACGTCCCGTACTTCACGATCGTCTCGTGCGAGAGCCCGCGCGCCCGGAACTCGTTGTACGTCGCCGCCATGCTCGGTGGCGGCTGCCCCTCCTTGTTCGCGGCTTGTGGCACAGCCGTCATCGGCTGTGAGTCCCCGGGCGCCGCCGGGGCCTTCCCCTCGGCCACGTCCTGCGGCAGCTTCACCATGATCCGGTCGCCGTCCTCATCGGCGCTGTACCAGACCGGGATGCGGTGCCCCCACCACAACTGACGGGAGACGCACCAGTCGCGGATGTTCTCCATCCAGTTCAGGTAGATCCGCTCGAACCGCTCGGGCACGAACCTGATCCGGCCCGCCTTCACCGCATCGATGCCGGGTCCCGCCAGCGCCCGCTGGTTTACGAACCACTGCCACGACATCAACGGCTCGATCACCGTGTGGCAGCGGTAGCACGTCCCCACCTGCGACGTGTGCGGCTCGATCTTCTCCAGGTACCGCAGCTCCTCCAGGTCCCGCACGATCGCCTTGCGTGCCTCCGCGCGGTCCATGCCCGCGTACGGCCCCGCCTGGTCGTTCATCGTCGCGTCTTCGTTCATCACGTTGATGATGGGCAGGTCGTGCCGCTGCCCGATCTCGAAGTCCGTCGGGTCGTGCCCCGGCGTCACCTTCACGGCGCCCGTCCCGAACTCCACCTCCACCGCGTCGTCGCCGATGACGGGCACCACCCGCTGGATCACCGGCAGCATCACGGAACGCCCGATGTACTTCGCGAACCGCTCGTCCTTCGGGTGTACGGCCACCGCCGTGTCGCCCACGTACGTCTCCGGCCGCGTCGTCGCCACGACGAGATGCTCGCCCGTCTCGCGCGGAGTCCCGTTGGCGTCCGCCCCGTCCACGATCGGATAGCGGATGTACCAGAGGCTCCCCTGCTGCTCCTCGTGGTCGACTTCCAGGTCGCTCAGCGCACTCAGGCACCGCGGACACCAGTTGATCAGCCGTTCGCCGCGGTAGATCAACCCGTCGTCGAACATCTTCTTGAAGACCGTTCGCACGGCCGACTGCGGCCCGTCGTCCAGCGTGAACACCTCGCGCGACCAGTCCGCCGATGCTCCCAGGCGCCGGTGCTGGTTGCTGATGATGGGCCGGTAACGCCGCACCCACTCCCACACCTTCGCCTCGAAGGCGTCTCGCCCC
Organism: Dehalococcoidia bacterium; assembly: GCA_035286725.1. Taxonomy (GTDB): domain Bacteria; phylum Chloroflexota; class Dehalococcoidia; order DSTF01; family JACRBR01; genus JACRBR01. The sequence continues at coordinate 7,654 of DATECV010000155.1, forward strand.
AGGTCGTGCCGGCTGACCCCCTCCTTCGCCAGCATCCGCTCCACCGCCGTCTGCGTGGCGATGCCCGCGTGGTCCACGCCCGGCACCCACAGTGTCGGATCGCCCAGCATCCGGTGCCACCGGATCAGGATGTCCTCCACGGTGTCCGTCAGGGCGTGCCCGATGTGCAGTTCGCCCGTCACGTTCGGCGGCGGCATCACGATCGAGAACGGCTGCTTCCCCGGCGCGGCGGCGCCCTTGAAGTACCCCCGCGACTCCCAGAAGTGGTAGACGCGGTCCTCCGTGGCGCGCGGGTCGTACGCCTTCGCCATCTCCTGAGGCTTGCTTCGCTCCGGTTGGCTCATTCGTCCATCCTCCGTCGTCCAGTTTCCAGCGTCTGCGCCCTTCGCGGAACGATCCGGCCCTCGCGCCAGGTTCCATCGGGCGCGGAAAAGCCCCGGTTCGCGTATCCGGGGCCTGGTTGCCGGTGCCTGAGCATGCGTCAGCGGCCGGTCAGCAAGACCCCCCTACGGCTACTACTACCGTTACCCGGGCCGCGACGACGCCGAACTCGATCATGGTCACGGTATGCTACCGCATCGGCTCGGCCGCGGCATCGGGGCCGCGCCGCATCTCCTCCGCTGCGGATTTCGCAGACCCGCCGGCTTGAGGCGCCCGATCCGTCCGATCCACAATGGCTGTCACGATACGGCCTCCGCCCTCAAAGGAACGCAGCATGGACACCCAGCGCTTCGACCTCCCCGTAGCCGTCGCCCTCCGGATCCAGTCGCGGTCCGGCAAGGTCGACGTCGTAGCCGAGCCCCGCGAGGATGTCCTCGTCGAAGGCGATGGCTTCGACGCCCAGGAGGTGGATGGCGGCGCTGCGCTCGAGATCCGATCCGGCCGCGGCGGCTCCAAGTCCCTGAGCGTCCGTTGCCCCGTCGGCACCGACGTCGTGATCGGCACCCACTCCGGCGGCATCCACACGGAGGGCGCCCTTGGCATCGTCTCCGCCACGACCATGAGCGCGCACATCGAGGTCGATCGCGCCGACGAGGCCGATCTTCGCACCGGCTCCGGCAACATCACGGTCCGTGGTGTCCGCGGACGTTGCCGCCTGAACAGCATGAGCGGCAAGATCGAGGGGGGCACGCTGGGCGCTTGCGCCTGTGGCACCATGTCCGGCTCCATCCGCATCGAACGCGTCATCGGCCCCCTGAAGGCGCGCACGGTGAGCGGCTCCGTCGAGGCCAACTGCGAGGGCGAGGGCGCCATCGCCGTGAAGTCCGTCTCCGGCAAAGTCCAGATCGGCCTTCCCGAGGGCACCAGCGTCAGCAAGCGCTTCAAGACCATCTCGGGTCGCGTGCGGTGCCCGTTCCCGGAAGGTGATGACTGCAGCATCGAGGCGATGACCGTCTCCGGCTCCATCGAACTGGTGCCCGGATGACGGCCGCCGCCACCCTTCCCGATCAACGGTCCGTGCAGGGGACCATCATGTTCACCGACATCGTCGGCTTCACGGAGTTCAACGCGCTCCGCGGCGACTCCGAGGCGATCCAGCTCCTCTCCCTGCAGGAGCGCATCGTGAAGGAAGAGCTCGCCGGCGATTCCCGTATTGTGAAGGAGCTCGGTGACGGCCTCATGGTCTGGTTCGCCGATGCCTGTGACGCCATCGACACCGGACTACGCCTGCAGGAGCGCTTCGAGGAAGAGGCCTGGAACTCCGATACCCCGCTCTGGGTGCGCATCGGCCTTCACCACGGCCAGCAGACCCGCCGCGGCCAGGATCTCCTCGGCCACGACGTCAACGTCGCCTCGCGCATCATGAACTTCGCCGACTCCGGCGAGGTCCTCGCGTCCGAAGCCACGATTCAGCAGGCCGATGCCCGGCTGGCCGGCGTCGAGTTCGAGCGCCTGGGCCCCGTCGTCATGAAGGGCATCCCCACCCCCGTCAACCTCTTTCGCGTGGAACGCCGCCCCGCATAGCGCGGACCTCGAGCGCTCCTGTGATAGCCTGCCCCCACCATGCCCTACGCATCCACTCCCGGCGGCAAGCTCTACTACGAAACCCACGGCCAGGGCGAGCCGGTGCTCCTCCACCCCGGGTTCGGCTGCACCGTTGAGATCTACTGGCGCAACACCCAACCGCTGGCCGAGCGCTTCCGGGTCATCGTCTTCGACCCGCGCGGCGCTGGCCGCTCGGACGCCGGCCCGCCCACCATGCTCATGAAGGACTTCGCCGATGACGCTGCCGCCCTTCTCGACGCCCTGGGCGTCGAATCCGCCCACGTGGCCGGTACCTCCTTCGGCGGCATGGTCGCCCAGCACATCGCCCTCGAACATCCCGCCCGCGTCCGCCGCCTGGTGCTGGCCTGCACCACCCCCGGTGGTGAGTCCCACGTCCTGCCGCCCGCCGAGAACATGCTGAAGTTCATGGCCGCCAGCGAGATCACCGACCCCGTAGCAGCCATGCGCTCCACATACTTCCTCAACTACGGCGACGCCTTCGCCGCCGAGCACGACGGTCTCCTCGCCGGGCGTGCGCTCGCCAACCAGCATCTCCGCTCCACGCCCGAGGGCCGCGCAAGCCAGATCAACGCCGTCCAGAATCACGACACCGCCACCCGCCTGCGCCAGATCCCCCATCCCACGCTCGTCGCCCACGGCACCGAGGACGGCACCGTCCCTGTCGGCAACGGGCGCGCGCTGGCCGCTCGCATCCCCAACGCGGAACTGCGCCTCTACCCGGGCGGCCGCCACCTCTTCTTCACCGAATGCGCCGACGCCCTCAATCGCGACATCGCCCGGTTCCTCACCGCGCCCCCCGAACACCTCGCCTCCAAGTAACACCGCCCGGCCCGTTGACACCGGGTAGCACCCCGCTACAAACTACGGACTACTCATTACGCACCCCTCGGAGGCCTCATGCCGGACGCCATCTTCCACGACGGCAACCGCGAGCTCCAGCGCCGCTTCGACACGGAGCGCCTGGCCGACCGCGTCGGCGACCTCACGCACGACACGATCAACAAGAACGACCGCGCCTTCATCGAGCACATGGACATGTTCTTCATCGCCACCGTCGATGAGCAGGGGCACGCCAACTGCTCCTACAAGGGCGGCGAGCCCGGCTTCGTCCGCGTCGTCGACGACCACACCATCGCCTTCCCCAACTACGACGGGAACGGCATGTACCTGTCGATGGGGAACGTCCTCAAGACGAAGCAGGTCGGCATCCTCTTCATCGATTTCGAGAACCAGCACCGCATGCGCCTCAACGGCGAAGCGACCATCAGTTACGACGACCCACTCATGACCGAATATCCGGAGGCCCAGTTCATCGTCCGCGTCCGCGCCCGCGAGATCTTCCCCAACTGCCCGCGCTACATCCACAAGATGAAGCTCGTCCAGCGCTCGAAGTTCGTGCCGAAGTCCGAATGCCAGACTCCCGTCCCATCGTGGAAGACGGGCGGCTGGGTCGATGACGTACTTCCCGAGCATGACCCCGCGCGGCGACCCGACGCCGAAGTCCTCGATCGCTAGTATCGGCGTCTTGCCGCTAACCCCCATCTCGCGCACGTCCAACGGCCAACACCAGGAGCCCACCTATGGACATCGCATCCTTCGACGAGATTGCAGAGGACTTCCACAGTCGCGTTGCCCGCATCGCCTGGTGCAGCGTGGCCACCATCGACCGCAAGGGCCGGCCCCGTCAGCGCATCCTCCACCCGATCTGGGAAGGCCCGCTCGGCTGGATCGCCACCAATCGACACTCCCACAAGGAGAAGCACCTCGCCGCCAACCCCCATGTCTCGCTCTCGTACTGGGACCCCCAGCACCAGCAGGTCTACGTGGACGCGAAAGCCGAGTGGTGCGACGATCCGGCCGAGAAGAAGCGGATCTGGGAGCTGTACAAGAGCACGCCACCGCCCCTCGGCTACGATCCCCAGATCATCTGGCAGGGCGGCGTCGAAGATCCGACGTACGGGCTGCTGAAGGTGACGCCGTGGCGCATCGAGCTGTATGGGCTGAACAACGTGATGACGCTGGAGCCACCGAAGGTGTGGCGGCCGAAGTAGACTTCGTATGGGCGAGATCAGTCGCGCCCATCGAGTGAACGCCATGGAACAGCGCGTCCTCTGTGCAGGCCG
>DATECV010000156.1:0-17005 GCA_035286725.1 Dehalococcoidia bacterium
GGCGGCATCGCCGCCATGGGCCTGAAGGAAACTACGACCGGCGACACGTTGTGCGACGCAAAGGCGCCGGTCATTCTGGAATCGATTACCTTCCCCGAACCCGTCATCCACATCGCCGTCGAGCCGAAGACCAAGGATGACCAGGATCGCATGGGCGAGGCCCTGGTGAAGCTGGCCGAAGAGGACCCTTCGTTCCGCATGCGGTTCGACCAGGAGACGGGCCAGACGATTATCTCGGGCATGGGCGAGCTGCACCTGGACGTGATCGTGGACCGCATGAAGCGCGAGTTCCGCGTGGAGGCGAACGTTGGCCGGCCGGAAGTAGCGTACAAAGAGGCGATCCGTCGATCCGCGAAGGCGGAGGGCCGGTTCGTGCGGCAGTCGGGCGGTCGCGGGCAGTTCGGTGTGGCGCGCATCGAAGTCGAGCCACTGGAGCGCGGCGCCGGGTTCGAGTTCGTCGACGAAGTGGTCGGTGGCGAGATCCCGCGCGAGTTCATCAAGCCGGTGGAGCAGGGCGTGAAGGGCGCGCTGGAGAGCGGTATTCTCGGCGGTTACCCGGTGATCGACGTGCGCGTGCGACTGCTGGGCGGCGACTACCACGACGTCGACTCGAGCGAGATGGCGTTCAAGACCGCGGGATCGATGGCGTTCCAGGCGGCGACGGAGAAGGCCGACCCGGTGCTAATGGAACCGGTGATGAGAGTGGAGATCAGCACGCCGGAAGATTTCTTCGGCGATGTGCTGGGCGACGTGTCGAAGCGCCGCGGCGTGGTGCAGGATTCCGAGCAGCGGGGCCCGCTGAAAGTGGTACGCGCCTTCATTCCGCTGGCAACGACGTTCGGCTATGCTACGGACTTGCGCTCGATGACGCAGGGGCGCGCGAGCTACAGCATGGAGTTCGACCACTACGAGGAAGTGCCTCGGAACGAGGCGGAGAAAGTGTTGGGTACGCGCGGCAAGCGAGTCGTGCGGGCCGGCGTGTAAGAGGCAGGAAGTAGGGCGCGGGATGCCGCGTCGCTCAGAAAGCAGTCGAGTATGGCCAGGCAGAAGATCCGGATCCGGCTGAAGGCGTTTGACCACCGCATCCTCGACCAGTCGGCGGCGCAGATCGTCGAAGCGGCCGAACGCACCGGGGCGGCCGTGGCCGGGCCGATCCCGCTGCCGACGGAGATCAAGAAGTTCTGCGTGATCCGGTCGCCGTTCATCGACAAGGACTCGCAGGAGCAGTTCGAAGTGAGGACGCACAAACGGCTCATTGACATCCTGGAGCCGACGTCGAAGACGGTGGACACGCTGATGCGGCTGCAACTGGCATCGGGTGTGGACATCGAGATCAAGTTGTAGAAGAGATGGAGGACAGGTCTAAAGACCTGTCCGTACGGGTATGGAAATCGCCCGGGCTGGAAAGCCCGCGCTACGGATGGTGGGGCGGGCTGAAGAGCCCGCGCTACGGGACACAAGGAACATGGCGCTGGAAGGGCTCATCGGCAAGAAGCTGGGGATGACGCAGGTGTTCGACGAGAACGGCGTGGTGCACGCCGTGACGGTCGTCGAAGCCGGGCCCGTCGTTGTCATGCAGATAAAGACGGCCGCGAAGGAAGGCTACGACGCGGTGCAGGTGGCGTATGGCGCCGCGAAGCGCAGCAACAAGCCGATGCGCGGGCACTTCAAGAAGCTGGGCGACTTCCGGATGCTGAAGGAGTTCAAGCTGCTGGGCGATGGCGAGTACACGATCGGCGACAAGGTCGGCGTGGAGCTGTTCAACGAGGGCGATCTGGTCGACGTGACGGCGGATTCGCGCGGACGCGGGTTCGCGGGCGGTGTGCGGCGCCATGGCTTCCACGGCGGGCCGAAGACGCACGGCCAGTCGGACCGCCACCGCGCTCCGGGCTCGATCGGGTCGGGCACGACGCCGGGTCGCGTGCTGAAGGGGCAGAAGATGGCGGGTCACATGGGCGCGGCCCAGGTGACGGCGAAGAACCTGAAAGTGGTCGCGAAGGACGAGGCGAAGGGCCTGCTGCTGCTGGCCGGCGCCGTTCCCGGCGCGACGAACGCGACGGTCACGGTGACGGTGGCGATGAAGCAACGCAAGAGCGTGAAGAAGTAGTGGCGATGAAACTGGCAGTCCACGACGCGACGGGCAAAGAAGTCGAGACCATCGAGGTGGACGACGCGGTGTTCGGCATCGTGCCGAACGAGCCGGTGGTACACCAGGCGCTGATCGCGACGCGGGCGAACCGGCGGGCGGGCACGGCGTCGACGAAGACGCGCGGCGAAGTACACGGGTCGACGAAGAAGATCCGGAAGCAGAAGGGCACCGGCAACTCGCGCCAGGGCGCGATCACGGCGCCGCAGCACCGGCACGGAGGCATCGTCTTCGGGCCGAAGCCGCGCGGTTATGAGCAGGACCTGCCGAAGAAGATGCGGCGCCTGGCGATCCGGTCGGTGCTCTCGGCGAAAGCGGCGGATGGATCCCTCCGGGTGATCAAGGACCTGGCGGTGTCAAAGCCGAACACGAAAGAGATGGCCGGCGTACTGAAGGCGCTGGGTTTCGAGCGCTCGGTGCTGGTAGTGACGGGGAACGCCGACGAGGGCGTCAAGTCGAGCGTGCGGAACCTGCCGCGCGTGAGCCACCAGCCGGCGGCGTATCTGAACGTGGGCGCGATGCTGGAGTCGCAGGGGCTGCTGATGACGGTGGACGCGGTGCGCGGCGCCGAAGCGCTGTGGGGTGGTGAGAAGGCGGCCACGAAGCGCGCGAAGGTGGAGGCGTAGCGATGCCGAAGCAACTGAACGCGTACGGCATTCTGCTGCGGCCGCTGATCACGGAGAAGGCCCAGATCCAGGCGAGCCCGCACCTGGAAGCGGTCGCGCACAAGTACACGTTCGAGGTGGACCAGCGCGCGAACAAGCTGCAGATCAAGGACGCGGTGGAGATCGCCTTCAACGTGCGGGTCAAAGAAGTGAACACGATGATGATGAAGGGCAAGCGGAGGCGCTACGGCCGCGCCCTGACGAAGCAGCCGGACTGGAAGAAGGCGATCGTGACGCTCCACGCGGGCGAAAAGATCGAACTGTTCGAGGGCGTGTAAGCGATGGCGATCAAGCAGTTCAAGCCGACGTCACCGGGCCGCCGAGGCAGCTCCGGCTTCAGCTTCGAAGAGATCACGAAGAAGAAGCCGGAGAAGTCGCTGATCGTCGCGAAGAAGAAGCAATCCGGGCGGAACGCGCAGGGTCGCCTGACGGTGCGGCACCGTGGCGGCGGGCACAAGCGGTTCATCAGGATCGTCGACTTCCGGCGCGACAAGACGGGGATCCCCGGGAAGGTCGCGGCGATCGAGTACGACCCCGGGCGGACCGCGCGCATCGCGCTGATCAGCTATCGGGATGGAGAGAAGCGGTACATCCTGGCGCCGGTGGGGCTGAAGGTGGGCGACGTGATCCAGGCGGGGCCCGAGGCCGAGGTGAAGGTGGGGAACGCGCTGCCGCTGCAGCACATGCCGAACGGCACAGTGATCCACAACGTAGAGCTGACGCCGGGCCGCGGCGGGCAGATCGTGCGCGGGGCGGGGACCTCGGCGCAGCTCATGGCGAAGGAAGGCGATTACACGCTGCTGCGGTTGCCCTCGGGCGAGATGCGGCGGGTGCTTTCGCGGTGCATCGCGACGGTGGGGCAGGTGGGCAACGTCGAGAACAGCCTGATCAAGCTGGGCAAGGCGGGGCGCATCCGGCACCGGCGCCGGCGGCCGCAGGTGCGCGGCGTGGTGATGAACCCGGTGGACCACCCGCACGGGGGTGGTGAAGGGAAGGCGCCGATCGGCATGCCTTCGCCGAAGTCGCCGTGGGGGAAGCCGACGCTGGGCAAGCGGACGCGGGGCACCAAGCCTTCGGACAAGTACATCGTGCGGCGGAGGAAGTCGTAAGCCATGTCACGATCGATCAAGAAGGGGCCGTTCGTCGAGCCCAAGCTGGTGAAGAAGGTCGAGATGGTGCGGCGGCAGAACGCGCGCACGGTGATCAAGACGTGGTCGCGGGCCTCGACGATCATGCCGGAGATGGTGGGGCTGACGATCGGCGTACACGACGGACGGCGACACGTGCCGATCTTCGTTTCGGAGAACATGGTGGGGCACAAGCTGGGGGAGTTCGCGCCGACGCGGCTGTTCCGGGGTCACACGAGCAAGTCGGAGAAGGCCGCGAGGCAGGGTGGCGGCCCTGGCGGCGGTGGCGGTAGGGGATAAGCGATGGAAGTGAGCGCGACCGCACGGTATCTGCCGGTTTCGGCGCGGAAGATCCGGCTGGTGTTGGACCAGTTGCCGGGGAAGTCCGTGGACGAGGCGATGGTGATGCTGCGCTTTTTGACGACGCCGAACGCGCGCATCGTGGCGAAGGTGCTGAAGTCGGCGGCGGCGAACGCGGAGAACAACTTCGCGATGGACGCGACGGAGCTGCGGGTGAAGAAGGCATACGCGGGCGAAGGACGGACGCTGAAGCGGTTCCGGCCGACGTCGCGCGGGCGGGTTGGGTCGAACAATCACAAGACGAGCCACGTGACGGTGGTGGTCGAAGAAGCCGAGGAGGCGTAGCGTGGGCCACAAAGTACACCCCACGGGGTTCCGTGTCGGCGTGATCTACGACTGGCAGAGCAAGTGGTACGCGGACAAGAACTACCGCTCGCAGTTGCACGAGGACATCGAGATCCGGAAGCGGATCATGGGTTCGGGCGGGTCGGACGCGGGCATCGCGCGGGTGGAGATCGAGCGGAACGTGAACGCGATGACGGTGACGATCCACACGGCGAAGCCGGGCATCGTCATCGGGCGGAGCGGGCAGAACGTCGACAACCTGCGGACGGAGCTGGAGAAGAAGACCGGGCACCGGGTGCGGATCAACATCAACGAGATCCGGACGCCGGAGCTGGACTCGTACCTGGTGGCGCGGAGCATCGCGGACCAGTTGCAGCGGCGGGTGGCGTTCCGCCGGGCGATCAAGCAGGCGGTGCAGCGGACGATGCAGCGCGGCGCGAAAGGCATCAAGGTGACCATCGCGGGACGGCTGGGCGGCTCGGAGATGTCGCGCCGGGAGACGGAGAAGTCGGGGCGGATCCCGCTGCACACGCTGCGCGCGGACATCGACTTCGGCATTGCGGAGGCGCACACGACGTTCGGGCGCATCGGCGTAAAGGTGTGGATCTACAAGGGAGACATCATGCCGGAGCCGAAGCGGCCGCGGGCGGAGAACGATTTTTCGGGCATGACGCCGGAGGAGATCGCGGCGGCGCAGGGCAGGCCACCGTCGGCTCCGGCCGACGGTGCGGCCGCCATACCCGCGGCGAGCGTGAGCGAGTAAGAAGAGATGCTGCAACCGAAGCGCGTCAAGTTCCGGAAACAGCACCGCGGCCGGCGCCGGGGGAAGGCCAACAGCGGCAACCAGATCTCGTTCGGCGAGTTCGGGTTGCAAGCGGTGGGTCACGCCTGGGTGGACAGCCGGCAGATCGAGGCGGCGCGGCGCGCGATCACGCACGAGCTGAAGCGCGGCGGCAAGGTGTGGATCCGGATCTTTCCGGATAAGCCGGTGACGTCGAAGCCGGCGGAGACGCGGATGGGGAGTGGCAAGGGCGCGCCGGACCACTGGGTGGCCGTGGTGAAGCCGGGCCGGATGCTGTTCGAGGTGGCCGGCGTGAAGGAGGACCTGGCGCGGGAGGCGCTGCGGCTGGCGGCACACAAGCTGCCGCTGGAGACGCGTACGGTCATCAAGGAGCACGAGGGTATCTAGATGGCACGGCGCAAGGCAAAGGAACGCGCGGAGGAGCTGCGCGGGATGAACGACGAGAAGCTGGCAGGCGAGCTGAGCGACGCGTACCGCAAGCTGTTCACGCTGCGCCTGCAACTGACGACGCGCCAGCAGACGAACACGTCGGAGACGGCGAAGGCGCGCCGGCAGATCGCGCGGGTCCGGACGATCCAGCGGGAGCGACAGCTCGCCGAGGCGTTCGGCCAGGGCGGGGGAAGGTAAGCGATGAGCACGAGCGAGAAGCTGCAGCTGGGTGTGGTCGTGAGCAACAAGATGGACAAGACCGTCGTGGTGCGCGTCGACCGCAGCAAGCGGCACCGGCTGTACGGCAAGACGATCCACACGTCGGAGCGTTACAAGGCGCACGACGAGGGGAACGAGTGCAACCTGGGCGACGTGGTGCGCATCTCCGAAACGCGGCCGCTCTCACGCGAGAAGCGCTGGCGCGTGGTGGAAGTGGTGCAGAAGGGCGACGTGGCCGAAGTGGCGCCGACGGAGGTCGGGACGACACAACTGGCGGAGCTGGAGGCGGTGCAGACGGCCGAGGCGGCGCGCCGAGCCGAGGAAGAGCGCCAGAAGGCGGCCGCGCGTGCGGAGGTCGAGGCAGCCGAGGCAGCCGAGGCGGCGGCGAAGGCCGCGGCGGCCCCGGTGGAAGTTGCGCCCGAGGTTGCGGACGAAGAAGCGCCGGCCGCTGAAGCTGACGAGGACACGCCGGTGGCTGAGGCCGATGCCGAGGCTGACGCCTCCGAGGAGGAGCGGACGTGATCCAGCAGTACACGCGGCTGAAGGTCGCGGACAACTCGGGCGCGCGCTCGCTGATGTGCATCACGGTGCTGGGCGGGTCGAAGCGGCGCTACGCGACAGTGGGCGACACGATCGTGTGCTCGGTAAAACAGGCGCAGCCGGGCGGCGGTGTGAAGAAGGGCGAGGTCGTGAAGGCAGTCGTGGTGCGGGTGGCGAAGGCGTACGGGCGGCCCGACGGCTCGTACATCCGGTTCGACGAGAACGCGGCGGTGGTGCTTTCTGACAAGCAGAACCCGAAGGGCACGCGCATCTTCGGGCCCGTGGCGCGCGAGCTGCGCGACCGGAACTTCATGAAGATCGTCTCGCTGGCGCCGGAGGTGGTGTAGCGATGCGGAAGATCAAGCGCGATGACACGGTGCTGGTGCTGGCGGGCAGGGACCGCGGCAAGACGGGCGTGGTGCGGCAGGTGGTGGGTGGCGGCGACCTGGTGAAGGTGAAGGGGCACCGGCCCAAAATCACCGAGGACAAGGTCTTCGTGACCGGCATCAACATGGTGAAGCGCCACAAGACGCAGCAGCCGGGCGTGGCGCAGGGCGGCATCATCGAGAAAGAGATGCCGATGCCGCTCTCCAAGGTCATGCTGATCTGCAAGAGCTGCAGCAAGGCGACGCGGGTGGGCTTCACGATCCGGGGCGACGGCAAGCACCGGGTGTGCCACAAGTGCGGGCAGGACATCGACTAATGGCAGCGGAACCGAGACTGAAGACACGCTACAAGAGCGAGATCGCGGCAGAGCTGAAGAAGCAGTTCAACTACGCGAACGTGATGGAGATACCGCGCGTCGCGAAAGTGACGCTGAACATCGGACTGGGCGAAGCGCGGGAGAACGCGCGCGCGGTGGAGACGGCGACGGCGGACCTGGCGACGATCAGCGGGCAGAAGCCGGTGGTGACGCGGGCGAAGAAGGCGATCGCGAACTTCAAGATCCGCGAGAACATGCCGATCGGCGTGGCGGTGACGCTGCGGGGCGACCGGATGTACGAGTTCCTGGACCGGCTGCTGAACGCGGCGCTGCCCCGCATCCGCGACTTTCACGGCGTGCCGACGAAGGCGTTCGACGGGCGCGGGAACTTCAGCCTGGGGGTGCGAGAGCAGCTGATCTTCCCGGAGATCGACTACGACAAGGTGGACAAGATCCGCGGGATGCAGATTAACATCATCACGACGGCGAGGAACGACGAAGAAGGACGGCGGCTGCTGGAGCTGATGGGTATGCCGTTCGCGAAGGAGCGTCAATAGGCCATGGCGAAGATCTCAATGATCGTCAAGGCGGGCCGCGAGCCGAAGTATTCGACGCGCAAGGTGAACCGCTGCAAGTTGTGCGGGCGGCCGCGCGCGTATATTCGGCACTTCGCGCTGTGCCGCATTTGTTTCCGGCAGCTCGCCCTGAAGGGGCAGCTTCCGGGTGTGAAGAAGTCAAGCTGGTAGTACCGGGCCGCCCGGCGTGGCCCTTTCCGTAGCTCGCGAGAGCGAGAGCGCGGGAGAACAAGGAGGCGACGAGCCTTGAGTATGACGGACCCGATCGCGGACATGCTGACCCGCATCCGCAACGCCGTAACGGCGAAGCACGAGCAGGTCATGATCCCGGCGTCGAAGCTGAAGCTGGCGATTGCCGACGTGTTGAAGCGGGAAGGCTTCATCCGTGGGTATGAGGTCGTAGAAGAGGGGCCGCGCAGGTTTGTGCGCGTGCAGCTCAACTACACGGGTAAGAGGGAGCCGGTGCTGAACGGGCTGCAGCGCGTGAGCAAGCCCGGGCTGCGGGTGTACGTACAGAAGCGGGAGATCCCGCGGGTGTACGGGGGCCTGGGCATCGCAATCCTGTCGACGCCGCAGGGCGTGATGACGGGTCAGGACGCATGGCGACGCAGCATCGGCGGCGAAGTCATCTGTTACGTGTGGTAGGTCATGTCACGAATCGGTAAGCTGCCCATCCCGCTGGTGAAGAACGTCGAAGTGAACGTCGAAGGCTCCACCGTGAAGGTGAAGGGGCCGAAGGGCGAGTTGGTGCGGACGTTCCCGGAAGGGATCAGCTTCAACATCGATGACGGCAAGATCAACGTGGTGCGGCCGAACGACGAGAAGCAATCCCGCGCACTGCACGGACTTTCGCGCTCGCTGCTGGCGAACATGGTGACGGGCGTGAGCGACGGCTTCACGAAGACGCTGGAGCTGCAGGGCGTGGGATACCGCGCGACGCAGGCAGGGCAGAACGTGACGCTGGCTGTGGGATACTCACACTCGGTCGAGGTAACACCGCCAGACGGCATCCAGCTCGAGGTGGAGGGCACGTCGAAGGTACACGTTCGGGGGATTGACAAGGAGCTGGTGGGCCAGGTGGCCGCGAACATCCGGAAGGTCCGGAAGCCGGAGCCGTACAAGGGCAAGGGCATCCGCTATCTCGGCGAATACGTGCGCCGGAAGGCCGGCAAGGCCGGCAAGGCAGGCAAGTAGGCATGAGTGCGAAGGACACGTCGCGCGCCGCGCGCATCCGCCGCCACACGCGGGTCCGCAAGAAGGTTGCCGGCACGCCGGGGAAGCCGCGGCTGGCTGTGTTCCGCAGCCTGACACACATCTACGCGCAGGTGATCGACGACGAGAAGGGGCACACGGTCGCGGCGGCCTCGTCGGTGGAGAAGGATCTGAAGAGCGCGGCCGGGAACAAGACGGCGCACGCGAAAGCCGTCGGCGAGGCGTTGGCGAAGAAGGCGATCGCGGCGGGCGTTTCGCAGGTGGTGTTCGACCGGGGCGGAAACAGGTATCACGGGCGCGTGAAGGCGCTGGCAGACGGCGCGCGAGAAGCGGGCCTGAAGTTTTAGGATAGAGACCTATGGTGACTGAGCGACGCGACAAGATCGAAGCGCGGGACCTGGACCTGCAGGAGAAGGTGGTGTTCATCAACCGCGTCTCCAAGGTGGTGAAGGGCGGCCGGCGTTTCAGCTTCAGCGCGGTCGTCGTGGTGGGCGACGGCAACGGCCACGTGGGCGCCGGCATGGGCAAGGCGAACGAGGTGCCGGAAGCGATCCGCAAGGGCTCGGCGGTGGCGCGAAAGAGCCTGATCCGGGTGCCGATGGAGAAGTCGACGATCGCGCACCCGATCCTCGCACGGTTCGGTGCGGCGAAGGTAATGATGAAGCCGGCATCCCCGGGCACCGGTGTCATCGCCGGCGGCGGCGTCCGGGCGGTGATGGAGGCGGCGGGGATCAAGGACGTGCTGACGAAGTCGCTGGGCTCGGCGAACGCGATCAACGTGGTGCGGGCGACGATCCAGGGGCTGAGCGAGCTGCGCGACCCGAAGGCGGTGACGGCGCGCCGGAAGGCGCTGGCGGCGCGCGCCGGAGCGGAGGCGTGACGATGGCGAAGCTGATTGTCACCTGGGAGCGCAGCGGGATCAACCAAAAGGTAGACCAGAAGCGCACCATCCGCGCGCTGGGCTTGCGCAAGCTGGGCCAGACGGTGGAGCACGACGACAACCGCACGATCCGGGGGATGGTCACGAAGGTGCGGCACCTGGTGACCGTGCGGGAGGAGGCGTAGATGCAGCAGCACGAGCTGCGCCAGCCCGAAGGGGCGACGAAGAAGCGGAAGCGCGTGGGCCGCGGCAACGCCAGCGGGCACGGCACGTACTCGACGAAGGGCCTGAAGGGGCAGAAGGCGCGTTCGGGCGGTGGCGTGCGGCCAAGCTTCGAGGGTGGCCAGCTTCCGTTCGTGCGGCGCATGGCGTACAAGCGGGGCTTCCGGAACCCGTTCCGCGTGGATTATGAAGAAGTGAACGTGGGCGACCTGAACGGCTTCGCGGCCGGTACGGACGTCACGGTGGAGGCGCTGCGCGAGGCGCGGCTGGTGCGGACGGGGCGGCCCGTGAAGATCCTGGGCGAGGGAGAGCTGAAGGCGTCGCTGACGGTGACGGCGGACAGCTTCTCGAAATCGGCCCGGGCGAAGATCGAAGGGGCGGGCGGCAGCGTAACCTGGATCAACGGCGAGCCGGTCGTAGAGGAAGAGGCCGTCGAAGCCAAGCCGAAGCGAGCGGCGAAAGCCGCGAAGGCGCCGGCGGCGGAAGCGAAGGCGGAGTCCGGCGCGGAGGCGGGGGAAGAGGCCCGCGGAGGGGCGTAAGCCATGGCGATCGCAGCGAGCCGACAGCAAGCCGCCAGCCGCCCGCGTCTGTTGCAGGCGGTGTTCGATGCGCTGGGGCAGCCAGACATCCGGCGGAAGCTGCTGTTCACGGCAGCGATGCTGGTGGTGTTCCGGTTCGTGGCGCACATCCCGATCCCGGGGGTGGATCCGAACGTCATCCAGGACATCATCGACGAGAACCCGCTACTGGGATTCCTGAACATCTTCAGCGGAGGCGCGCTGCGGCAGATGAGCGTGGCGATGCTGGGTGTGTATCCGTACATCACGTCGTCGATCATCATGCAGCTGGTCACGCCACTGTTCCCGGCGCTGCAGGCGCTGGACAAGGAAGGTGAGCGCGGCCGGAACCGGAAGCAGCTGTACCAGTACTGGCTTACGGTGCCGCTGAGCTTCGTGCAGGGCTACGCGCAGCTCGTCATCCTGGAGACACAAGTCGGTAACGTGGCCGGCGGGGCGATCTTCAGTCCGTCACTGACGGGGGATGACGCACTGGTAACGGTGACGGCGCTGTTCGCGGTCACGGCGGGGACGCTGTTCCTGGTGTGGCTGGGCGAACTGATCACGGAGAACGGCATCGGAAACGGTGTTTCGGTGATCATCTTCGGCGGCATCGTCGCGGGGATGCCGAGCCTGATCAACAACATATTCAACTCGGACACGGGCGTGGGCCTGGTAGCGCTGCTGGCTGTGCTGGCGGTGCTCTTGATCGCGGCGATCGTGTTCATGCAGGAGGCGGTGCGGAAGATCCCGGTGCAGTACGCGAAGAGCGTGTTCAGGGCGGGGAAGATGTACCGGCAGTCGGGGCAAAGCCACATTCCGCTGCGGGTGAACTCGGCGGGGATGATCCCGCTGATCTTCTCGTTCTCGATCGTGATCCTGCCGGCGTACATGGCGCAGTTCATCTACGACTCGTCGACCACGCCGTGGATTCGGAGCGTGACGAGCACGATCAACGACATCTTCTCACCGTCGACGGGGCAGGGGCAGGGTGGGAGCCCGGGCTTCTATGTCACCGTGTTCCTTTTGACGGTGGGGTTCAGCTTCTTCTATACGTTCGTGATCTTCCAGCAGCAGAACCTGGCGGAGAACCTGCAGAAGCAGGGTGGCTTCGTGCCGGGCATCCGGCCGGGGCGGCCGACGGCGGACTACATCCAGCGGGTGATGGTGCGGATCACGTGGGCCGGGGCGCTGTTCCTGGGGCTGATGGCCGTGCTGCCGTACCTGATCACGCAGTTCTTCAACGTGACGGCGCTCACCATCAGCGCGACGGGCATGCTGATCGTGGTGGGCGTGGTGCTGGACACGATGAAGCAGCTGGAGGCGCAGCTCCTCATGCGCAGCTACGAGGGGTTCATCCGCTAGATGTACGTCATCTTCTTTGGACCTCCGGGCGTCGGCAAGGGGACGCAGGCGGTGATTATCGCCGAGCGGATGGGCTGGGCGCACATTTCGACGGGGGACATGCTGCGAGGGCACGTGAAGAGCGGGACCCCGCTGGGCATGAAGGCGAAAACGTACATGGACCAGGGGCTGCTGACGCCGGACGACCTGGTCATCGACATGTTCATGGAGCGGCTGGGCGAGCTGCGGCCGAACCAGGGGTTCGTGCTGGACGGCTTTCCGCGCACGCTGCCGCAGGCGCAGGCGCTGGACGTGGCGCTGGCGAAGCAGGGGAAGGCGATCGACGTCGCGATCAACATCACGGCCGAAGATGAGGTCCTGATGGACCGGCTGCTGGGGCGCGCGAAGGAATCGAACCGGGCGGATGACACGCCAGAGGCGATCCGGACGCGGCTGCAGGTGCAGAAGCCGCCGGAAGAGCTGCTGGGGCACTACCGGAACGCCGGGAAGATGAAGGATGTCGACGGGCTCCCGGCCGTGGACGTGGTGACGGCGTCCGTGCTGAAAGCGCTCGGCGTCGATGCGGCGGCGGGGAAGTAGGCCCGGCGTCATGCCCATCATCATCAAGTCCGATGACGAGATCGCGATCATGCGCGAGGCGGGGCGCATCGTGGCGGAGACGATGCAGCGGCTGGTGGACGAGCTGCGTCCGGGGCTGGTGGTGAAGGAGCTGGACAAGATCGTCCGGAAGGAGTTCGGCCGGAGGGGTGTGATCCCGACGTTTCTGGGCTACGCGCACCCGCCGTATCCGGCGACGGTGTGTGTCTCGGTGAACGAGGAGGTCGTACACGGGATCCCGGGGAAGCGGGTGGTCCAGGACGGGGACATCGTGAGCCTGGACCTGGGGTGTACGTACAAGGGGTTTGTGGCGGACCACGCGGTGACAGTGGTGGTGGGCGAGGGGACGCCAGAGGCGAGGCGTCTGGTTGACGTAACCAAGCAGGCGCTGTGCATCGGGATCCAGAATCTGCGGCCGGGGAACCGGCTGGGGCAGGTGGGGCAGGCGATCGAGGAATACGTGGAGGGCGAGGGGTTCGGCGTGGTGCGCGAGTACTGCGGCCACGGCGTGGGGCGGGCGATGCACGAAGAGCCGCAGGTGCCGAACTACGGGCCGGCGGACCGGGGGCCGGTGCTGAAGAAGGGGATGGTCATCGCCATCGAGCCGATGGTCACGGTTGGAGACTGGCACACGAAGCAGCTTGACGATAAGTGGACCGTGGTGACGGCGGATGGGAGCCTGGCGGCGCATTTCGAGCACACGATCGCGGTGACCGACGGCGAGCCTGTGGTACTGACGGTTCCTTGAAGTCGAATCTGGAGGTATTGGATCTTTTGATTCGCGTTTGAGGCGGGATTTGGTATATTTATTCGCTTGAGGCCCCGGGTCTCGGGAAGGGAGCGCATGCCTAAGAAGGACGCGATCGAGGTAGAGGGCGTCGTCAAGGAACCTCTGCCGAACGCGATGTTCAAGGTGGAGTTGCCGAACGGCCACCAGGTTCTGGCGCACATCTCGGGGAAGATCCGCCTCAATTTCATCAAGGTATTGCCGGGCGACCGCGTGCTGGTCGAGCTTTCGCCGTACGACCTGAGCCGCGGCCGCATTACGTACCGGTTCAGGTAGGGAGTCAGTAGTTCCCAGTTGGTAGTGGGTGGTTCGCAGTCGTCGGTACTGGACGGACGAGAAGGAACGGTCATGAGAGTCCGGGCTTCGGTGAAGAAACGTTGCGACAAGTGCAAGATCATCAAGCGGCACGGCGTGTTGCGCGTCATCTGCGAGATTCCGAAGCACAAGCAGCGGCAGGGGTAAGAGCATATGGCACGCATCGCCGGCGTCGACATTCCGCGGGACAAGCGCATCGACATCTCGTTGCGATACATCTTCGGCATCGGCGGGTCGACCGCGCGCCGCATCGTGTCGCAAGCGCAGGTGGAATCCAGCACGAAGACCCGCGACCTGACAGACGAAGAGGTGAACCGCATCCGCGAGCTCATCGACAAGGAGCACACGGTCGAGGGTGACCTGCGGCGCGAGGTGCGTCAGAACATCCAGCGGTTGATCGAGATCAACTGCTATCGCGGTATCCGGCACCGCCGAGGTTTGCCGGTGCGCGGACAGCGGACGCGCACGAACGCGCGCACGAAGCGCGGAGCGCGACGCACGGTGGCCGGCAAGAAGAAGGCGGCCGCCAAGAAGTAACCCGCGGGGTCCGGTTCCGCAGACGACGGGAGTCCGAGGGCAGACGGGCAGAGGAGACGCATGGCCGAGCGAAAAGCGACGACGAAGAGCAAGGGGCGCAAGCGCGAGAAGAAGTCGGTGCCGCGGGGGAAGGCGTACATCCAGGCGACCTTCAACAACACGCTGGTGACGCTGACGGACCCGAACGGCAACGTGCTGGCGTGGGCCAGCGCGGGCCAGACGGGATTCAAGGGCTCGCGGAAGAGCACGCCCTACGCCGCGCAGATCGCCGCCGAAAATGCCGCCCGCCGCGCGATGGAGCACGGGCTGCGCCAGGTCGAAGTGCTGATACGGGGCCCGGGCAGCGGGCGCGAGGCGGCGGTACGGGCGCTGCAGTCGAGCGGCTTGATGGTCCTGAGCATCAAAGATTCAACACCGGTGCCGCACAACGGCTGCCGGCCACCCAAGCGCAGGCGGGTGTAGGCCGACCGACGGACAGACGGAGGATAGAGGATGGCTCGATATACAGGACCAGTCTGCCGCATCTGCCGCCGCTATGGCGAGAAGCTGATGTTGAAGGGCGACAAGTGCGTGTCCAAGTGCACGCTGGACAAGCGGCCGCAGCCGCCGGGAGCGCAGCAGACCGGACGCCGGCGGAAGCTCTCGGACCGCGCGTTGCAGCTCCGCGAGAAGCAGAAGGCGCGCTACTCGTACGGGGTGCTGGAGAAGCAGTTCGTGCAGTACTACAAGGACGCCGTCCGGCAGCCGGGCGTGACGGGCCAGAACCTGATCCGGCTACTGGAGATGCGGCTGGACAACGTCGTGTTGAAGATGGGGTTCGCCGACTCGCTGAAGCAGGCGCGCCAGGTGGTGCGTCACGGCCACATCATGCTGAACGGCCGGAAGACGGACATACCTTCGGCGGCGACGAAGCCGGGTGACGTGATCGGGTGGGTCGCGGGGAGCAAGAAGAGCGAATACTACAAGTTCGCCCAGGAGAACATCGGCAGCAAGTCGTTCCCGTCGTGGGTGAACGTGGATGCGGGCGCCATGACCGGGCGAATCCTTTCGCATCCCGACGTGGCGAACATGCCGACGAAGTTCGACCCGGCCGTCATAGTGGAGTACTACTCACGCTAATGGGCATCATGACTGACGGCGCGCGAAATCTGCTCGTGGCGCTCGCGCCCACGATCGGCCCAGGAGGAAGAGAGTTGAACGAGCTAGAGCCTGCGCACATCGAGGTAGAGGAAGAGACCGAGACGTACGTGCGCATCGTCGCCGAACCGCTCGCCGCGGGCTTTGGCACCACGCTGGGCAACGCGCTGCGGCGCGTGCTGCTTAGCTCGCTCCCGGGCGCGGCCGTGACATCGGTGCGGATCGAGGAAGTCGAGCACGAATTCTCGACGATCCCGCACATGAAGGAAGACACGACGGAGTTCCTCCTGAACATCAAGGAGGTCCGGCTGCGGGCGCTGGCCGACCGGCCGGCGAAGCTGTACCTGGAGGCGTCGGGCGAGGGCATGGTAACCGCGGGGTCGATCCAGACGACGGCCGACTACGAGGTGGTGAACCCGGAGTTGCCGCTGGCGACGCTGGACGCGCCGGAAGCGCGGCTGACGGTAGAGCTGAACGTGGAGCCGGGGCAGGGATACGCCCCGGCGGGCCAGACCGACGGCTTGCCGATCGGCGTCATCCCGGTGGACGCGATCTTCTCGCCCGTGCGGCGGGTGAACTTCCACGTGGCACACACGCGCGTCGGCCAGATGACGAACTACGACCGGTTGACGCTGGAGGTGTGGACCGACGGCACGCTGGCCGGGATCGACGCGATCAGCAAGAGCGCGGACATCCTGGTGGACGAGCTGCGAATGTTCGCGCAACTGGGCAAGCCGCTGCCGCCGACGGTGGAGCGGGGCCTGGGCGTGGGGACATCGCTGCCGCCGGACAAGTACAACATGCCGATCGAGGAGCTGAATCTCTCGGTGCGGGCGTACAACTGTCTGAAGCGGAGCGGTCTGATGACCGTCGGCGCGGTGCTTGAGAAGAGCGAAGACGAGCTGCTCTCGCTCCGCAACTTCGGCCGGAAGTCGTACGACGAGCTGCGCGACAAGCTGGCGGAGATGGGCCTGCTGCCTCCGCCGGAGGAACACGGCGACGACTACGACGGCGGCCAGCCAATCGGCCGGGCGCCTTCCGGCCCCGAAGAGGGTGGTGAGGTGGCGGAAGACCTGAGTCCGCTGGGGGCGGCGTTGATCGAGGCGCTGCGTGAAGCGGGCGAAGACCCGTCGGACCTGATCCGCCGCAAGGAGGGCGAGTAGCGATGCGTCACAAGGTGTCGGGCCGCAAGTTCGACCGGCCGGGCGATGCCCGGCGCGCGCTGCTGCGCGGGCTGGTGACCGACCTGCTGCGGCACGAGCGGATGAAGACGACGGAACCCAAGGCGAAGGAGATCCGCCCGATCGCCGAGAAGATGATCACGCTGGGCAAGGACGGCACGGTACACGCGCGGCGGCAAGCGCTGGCGTATATCAACAACAAGGACGTGGTGAAGAAGCTGTTCGACGAGATCGGGCCGCGGTTCGCGTCGCGTCCCGGCGGATACACGCGCATCATCAAGCTCGGCCCGCGCCTGGGCGACGGCGCGTCGATGGCGCAGCTGGAGCTGGTGGAGCGCGGAGAATAGGCGATGAGCGGCGAAGC
>DATECV010000157.1:0-13922 GCA_035286725.1 Dehalococcoidia bacterium
AACGAGTTCGGCCTCACCAAGGATGCCGTGCTGGTGTCTCCGATCGGGCTTCCCGATTGGGTCGTGGCCAAGCTGGGGCCGACGTCGACACACGTGGTGTCGGCAGGTTCCTGGGCGGCTTGGCGCTACGAAGAGAGCAACCCCGCGACGAAAGCCTTCAACGAGGAGTTCCACAGGATGCACGGCCGCGTGGCCGGCATGCAGGCCCTGCAGTCGGGCAGCGCTGCGCTGATGCTGTACAACGCCATGACCAAAGCGGGCTCTACGGATCCTGCGGCTGTTGTCCGCGCGCTGGAGACGATCGAAGTGAGTACGCCGGTGGGACCGCTGAAGTTCCAGACCGGCGGCCGCCAGGCGCTGGTCCCGTTGTTCCTCGGCCCATACGAGAAGCTCGACCGACCACGGTATGGCGCCACCTTCGGCCAGCGAGCGCAAGCACTACCGGCGAGCCAATCACTTCCCAAGTCGGCCGTCGAGTACGGCTGCAAGCTCAAGTAGCCGGCTGCTCGCCCCAGACTCGAACGACCGCGACTGCGCAGTCGTGGACGTGAACTTCGTCTTCGTCAGCGTGCTGAACGGCGCCGTCTACGGCGCCTTTCTGCTGCTGACGAGCCTGGGGCTGAGCCTCGTATTCGGTCTCGGGCGCGTGGTCAACTTCGCTCACGGCGCCCTGTATGCGCTGGGCGGCTATGCACTGATCGCTGTGATGCATGGCGCCGGCGCCGGCTATTGGCCGGCGCTCGTCTTGGCGCCGTTGCTGGTCGTGCCGGTCGCGATCGCAATCGAGCGGACGACGATCCACCCGATTCGGCATCGACCGGATATCTACACACTCCTCGTCACGTTCGGTCTATCCTTCATGATCATCGGCGGTATCGAGTATGCGTGGGGGACCGGTACCTCGCTGCTTCCGCCTCCGCCACCCTTCGTCGGCACCGTCGACATCTTCGGCAACCAGTATCCGCTGTATCGCCTCGTTGCGGCGGCAGTGTCGCTGCTCGTATCCGCCGGCGTGTTCGCTGTGATCCAACTCACGCCGGTCGGACTGCGTATTCGTGCGATTACCGACGACGCAGGCATGGCTGAAGCGCTCGGCGTGAACACGAAGTGGCTCCTTACGCTGGTTTTCGGCTGCGCGGCTGGCCTCGCTGCCTTTGCGGGAGCGCTAGGTGCGCCGATTTTTGCAGTTCATCCCGAGATGGGGATGAACATCCTGCTCGATTCGTTTCTGGCGGTAATTCTTGGCGGGCTCGGGAACCTGCCGGGTTCAGTGATCGGGGCGTTCGTGGTGGCGCTTGCCAAGTCGATCGGCGGTGGATACATCGCGGACTGGTCGATAGCGTTCTTGTTCGTGGTAGTCGCCATCGCATTGATCTTCCGGCCGACGGGCGTGTTCGGCCGCGGACGCGTCGCCTAGCGCGGTGGGGAGCCAGGCGAGGAACAGCCGAGCGCCGGGGCTGCTCATCGCCGCCGGAGCGGTCTTGCTCGCCGCCCTGCCTTTTGTCGGGGCCCCGCCGTTTACCATTACCCTCCTTACCGAAGCGCTGATATTCGGGATCTGGGCAATGAGCCTGGATCTCCTCGTGGGATATACGGGCCTAGTTACGTTCGGGCATGCGGCGGCCTTTGGGCTTGGAAGCTACGCTGCGGGGTATTTCGCACGCGAGGTGACGTCGGACTTTCTCGCTGTGCTCCTTGTTGCAGAGTTCGTCGTCGTCGGGGTCGCGCTTACGATAGGGTTCGTGGTCACCCGCGTTTCGGGGGTCGCCTTTGCGATCATCTCCCTCTGCATCGCGCAGGTCCTCTTCCAGATCGCGATCGCCTGGCGATCGGTGACGGAGGGGATGGACGGTCTCGTCGGCGTTCCGCTTCCCAAGATCGCCGGCGTCACGATCAACGCCGGAACCGAGTTCTACCTGCTCACGGTCCTGACCCTTGTCGCTGTCTGCGTCGGTCTGAGCCGGCTTGTCGACTCTTCGTTCGGGCGGACGCTGCAGGCGATCAGAACGAACGAGGATCGGGCGGCTGCAATCGGCATCAACGTTCGGCTCCACAAGTGGCTGGTATTCATCGTCTCCTGGGCCGTTGCCGGCATCGGTGGAACTTTGATGGTGTTCCTGAAGGCGGGCACCACCCCCATGTCGCTGCACTGGTCGGAGTCGGGCAACGTGCTTGTCATGGCCATTTTTGGGGGGCTCGGCACGCTCTTCGGTCCACTGATCGGCGCGCTAGCGTTCGTGTTCCTACGCGATGAGTTCACGACCCGACTCGAAGCGTGGCAACTCGCATTCGGGCTCGTGTTTGTCGTCGTCGTTCTAGCATTCCCCAGCGGTTTGGCCGGGATCATTACGCGTGTGTGGAGATCGCTTTGGCCAGCACGCTCGTAGTCCGTCGCCTTTCGAGGTCGTTCGGTGCCGTTCGGGCCGTCGACGGAGTCAGTCTCGAGGTCCAGGATGGACACGTGCACTCGCTGATCGGACCCAATGGTGCGGGCAAGACAACTGTCTTCAACTGCATCTCCGGGTTCCTGCGACCGGCCGGCGGGCAAGTGCTGCTGAACGGGTTGGACGTGACGGCGTGGCCGCCGCACTGCCTGGTCCCCGCCGGGCTCGCCCGGACGTTCCAGATCACCAAGGTCTTCGGCGATCTCACGGTCCTTGAGAACGTGGCATTGGCCGCTCGCTCCCGGCTCGGTCAGAATCTCAGGATGTGGCGCCGTGCGCGCAACGTGGCCAGTGCTCAGGCCGAGGCAGAAGAGATCCTGGAAATGCTCGGACTCTCGGAATGTGCCACCGCGAACGCGGATCACCTGGCGCATGGAGACAAGCGCATCCTCGAAATTGCCATTGCGTTGGCGCTCCGACCAAGACTGCTCATGCTGGACGAACCAACGGCAGGAATGTCGGCGGGTGAGACCGAGCGCATCGGAGAGCTGGTTCGCAGGATCGCCGCGCGCACCAGCGTGCTCCTCGTTGAGCACGACATGGAAATTGTGTTGGGCATTTCCGACCAGGTCACCGTGATGACGCAAGGGCGCGTCATTGCGAGCGGGACGCCCGATGCCATCAGCCGCGACTCGCACGTCCAAGACGCGTACCTTGGTGCCATCGATGCGAGGAACTTGTGATGCTTGCGTTGAACAGGGTCCACGCGCATTACGGCTCGGCACACGTGCTGCACGGCGTGGACCTCGAAGTCCAGGCCGGCCAAATCGTGTGCCTCGTCGGGCGTAATGGTGCGGGGAAGAGCACGACCCTGAAGACGATCATGGGGATCGTCCCGCTGAGCGAGGGCGGGATCTCCTTCCGCGGCGAGCGGATCGACGGTCTTGCGACCCACGCCATCGCTGCACGGGGCCTCGCCTGGGTTCCGGAGGACCGCCGAGTCTTCGGGTCGCTATCCGTGGAGGAGAACATAAGGGTTGCCTCCCAGGCAACACGACGCTCGAGTCCCGAGCGCGCCAGGGTCGCGCTTGAGTTCTTCCCTGATCTCCTGGAGCGATCGCGCCACCTGGCCGCGAATCTGAGCGGCGGGCAGCAGCAGATGCTCGCGATCGCTCGAGCGCTCGCCAGCGCCCCCGACTTGATCATGCTGGACGAGCCGACCGAGGGGCTCGCGCCTGGCATGGTGAACGCGATCCGGTCCGGGATCCTCGAGAGTCGAGCGCGCGGCGTGTCTGTTCTACTGGTCGAGCAGAACTTTAGGCTGGCCCTATCCGTCGGTGACGTGTTCTTCGTTCTGAGCCGAGGAGCCGTCGTGTTTCAAGGCTCCAGGGACGAGCTTCAGTCGGCACCCGAGATCATTAGGGAGCACCTCGGAATAGGTCGAGCAAAGGAGCTTTCACAGTGGCAAGAGTGACCGGTACGCGAGCAATGGTCAGATGTCCAGCCCGCATTAGGCACGCGCGGATGCAATGAGCCCGCGGACATAGACCCAACGCACGTGGTTTCAGTGATCCTGCAAGGAGCGGGCCTTACCGCATTCCTCGGAATATGGCGAGCGACAGGCGCTCATGGCTGAATCGCACCAAGTCAAGCCCGAAGCGAACGATT
Source organism: Dehalococcoidia bacterium (assembly GCA_035286725.1). Lineage (GTDB taxonomy): Bacteria > Chloroflexota > Dehalococcoidia > DSTF01 > JACRBR01 > JACRBR01. The sequence continues at coordinate 4,053 of DATECV010000157.1, forward strand.
CTAGTGGCGACATCTCCCCGGAGCTTCTCCGGAGGGCGTTTGGGACTTTCGCGACCGGTGTTACCGTGATTGGCGCGCGCAGCCCCGACGGAAGGCTGGTGGGAATGACCGCCAATTCGTTCACTTCGGTCTCACTGGAACCACCGCTCGTGCTCTTCTGCCCTGCGCGCTCGCTGGCCGCTTACGATGTGTACAGTACGGCGCCTCACTTCTCGGTGAGCGTCCTTCCCGCGCACAGCGAGGCCTCGTGCAATCGGTTCGCTCGGACGAGTACCGCCAAGTGGGAGACCGAGGCGTACCTCGTTGGGAAGACCGGCGCGCCACTCCTGTCAGGCGCCCTGGCGAGTTTCGAATGCGAGGTCGTAGCGCGGCACGATGGCGGGGACCATCTAATCGTTGTCGGACGTGTCGTGCAGCTGACGGCGACAGAGTCGGGCGAGCCGCTCGTTTTCTTTCGCAGTCGGTATCGAGCGCTAGATTCGCATGCGCGGCTTGTGGCGCCGGTCAGCGATCCGTGGTTCGTCGTCTGGGAATGAGGTCCAAGCCTCAGAGAGTCGGAGCGGGACAACCGACGGAGCCAGCGACGTCTTCAGTGGCCCATTGCCGGGCAGCACACCGCACGGCCAGCAAAGCACAGTTCCGGCCGATGACGGCCGTTATCGTGACCAGATTGACTGAGCACCCACATTTCGGCCACCGCCGGGACCGCAGTCCGGCCGGAACTCGCCACCTTACGGGTGAAGTGTTGCGGGTCGCCGCTCGCAGGCGGGTAAGGCCAGCTTCGAGATGCGTCGTCGTGGACATCCGCCCGCTGCTCAACAGGCGCGCTTGGTCACCGTTCGGCGAGAAGCACGCGCTACCTGGCCGTCGAATCCTCGCAACCCCCGAGGGGGCGAGTCACGTGCGCCGACCAACGGACCTAGGGTCCCGCAAAACTCACGCAAACCCACGCGCATCTCAAGAAATGAGACGGTAAGTCTTTGATTCGCTGGCTCGGCGGAAAGGAATCGAACAACCGACCAACGGACCGTGCCTCACGCAAGCCGTGCGCGAGGAGATCAGAAGGGAGTTAACTCTTTGATTCGGTGGTAGGGCGTGCAGGATTCGAACCTGCGACCAACGGATTAAAAGTGGGTGCCGTTAAACCCGCGTCTTGTTAAATCAACCACCTGCAACGCCTGCTGCCTCTTTTTCAAGCGCCACACAAGCGCATCACGCCTTGGAAAGGCTATCGGCTGGTACAAAAGCGGCTACATCTACGCGCCGTCGCGTCGCGGGTTGCGTAGGCCATCGTGGCACGCGCCGAGAGTCATCGCGACGCCGGATTCGGCGCGACACGGGGATTTCGGCTGGATAGGCGCCAGACGGCCTCGTGTCTGAGCGTGGCGAGCTCCCGACCATGATGTGTCTCCCTATGGGTACGAATGCTGGGACGGCGCGAAAGCTCGCTGCCCCTTCGGGCCGCGGAATCGAGCCTGGCTCGAACCTCATTTGGACACCTTGTTGAGGACCTTTCAGAACCGGAAGTTCACGCCCAGCGCGAAGCCGCCGAAGCTGATGTTGTCGATCAGCTTGTCGCCGCTCTGGCTGTAGTAGAGATAACGGTAGTCGAACAGGACCTCGCTCCACCTGAACGCGTACCCGATGCCCGCGACGCCCTGCCAGGTGAAGGTGGAGGACCCACCCGCCGATGTCGGCGTAGTAGTTGACGAACCAGTCGCTCTTGCCGAGCTTCATTCGCCCCTTCGCGCCCACGATCGCGGCCCAGACGTTCTCGGACTTCTCAACGCTCCCGCTCTGCGGGAAGCTCGCCGTGGTGCCACCCGGCCCGGTACCCGTCACCGTCGTCGTCAGCTGCCAGTTCGTCGTCGTGCTCAGCCCGAGGTAGCGGAACCCGCCAATCACGTCGAGGCTCGCACACGGGTCCTGCACCGCGGCGTATCCGCCCGCCATGGTCCAAGACCCACCCCTTGAGATCGGTGCTCGTGCCGGCGTTGAGCGAGCTGGTGGAGACGTTGACCCGCCCAGAGCCGGGGTTGGTCGACGCTGCGGACCGCGCTGTCTCCGCTCGACAGATCGAGGTAGATCACGTCGGTGGCGATCAGCCACCGGCCCTTGCGCGCTTCGCCGTTGAGCATGAACGCGAAAGCGAGGTTGTCGAGAATGCTGCTCGCGTCGATGCTGACGTTGGCGCTGCCGCCACCGGTGGCGGGCGGTCCGTAGTCGAGCTTGCCATCGACGCTCGGCAGCCACAGGTACGGCATGAGCGAGAACTTCCACGACCGGGCGTCCGGCTGGGCCGAGGCGCCGAGCGGCGCGAGCAGGGCGACGGTTGCGAGCACGGCGCCAGATCGGGTGCGTGCGTTCGTTCGTGTCACACTTCCTCACCTCCCTATTCGATCGCTCCAGCCGGGACGGCGCCGCCTCCCCGCGGCGGCGTCGCCGCGGTCGGGACAGTGCCCCGACGAAGCTCCGGAAGGCCGGCGAGTCTCGCAGAAGCTGCGCGGCGGAAGCGCGCAGTCGATCGACTGCCTCCTCGGACAGCGCGAAGCTCGTCGGTAGATTCTCCAGGTATTCGCGCAGCTGCGGATCCGCTACGGCGTCGAAGCTCACGTCGACGACCGAGAACTCGACCGGAGGAAGCGGGTACTCGGCCTTCGTGCCTTCCCCGAGCCGCCGCGCGTCCGCGTCGAGCTGCACCTGCTGCTCCCACTGCGTGATGATGTCCTCGAGCGCGGCGATGCCCTCGGTCGAATAGTTGTTCATCGGCACGCTGATCGACTGGCTCAGCAGCGCGAGGTTGCCCGGCCCGTACGGGACCTTGTCGAAATCGAAGCGCGGCGCCGACCGGGCGTTGACGACGACGACCGCGACGCGCCGCAGCCCGCCGATGCCCGCCGCGCCGCGCATCTGCGGGCTCGCCAGGAGCGCCTGCAGCATGTCCACCGGCCCGTACAGGGCGAGGTTGTCCGACAGCCCGCCGTCGACGAGATGGAGGTACGGGCGCTCCTGGCTGTTCTGCCGGCGCTCCATCTCCCGGAAGCGCAGGGTCGCGCGGTTGCCGCCCGGCAGCGGGTCCGGGCGCCGCAGCGCCTCGGCGACCCACGCGGGCGGGCGGTAGCCGCAGGTGCCGCCGCGGTTGTCGAGCGTTACCGGGGACAGGAGGATCGGGACCGCGGACGAGGCGGCGGCGGCGCGCGACAGGCGGAACTTGCTCAGGTCGGCGCAGATGACGTCGAACCCGAGCTGCGAGAAATCCACGCGCGTGCCGGTCGAGACGTCGGTCGCTCCGACAATGGCCTTCGGGGTCGGCTTCGCGAGGAGATCGGCGTAGGTGGCGCCGTGGAACAGGATCTCGTCGTAGTACTCCGCGGCGAGTTCGGATCGCCCGAAGCCCTGCGAGAGGACTCGCGGCCACGTGAACGGGTTGAACAGGCGCCGTAGCAGGTCGCCTTCGACGTCGCGCTTCAGGAACTTCCGGTCGTAGTCGTCGAACAGCCGCTCGCCGTACAGCGCATAGGCGAGCGCGGTGAAGCTCCCTCCGGAGGTGCCGGTGATGACGTCGACCTCGGCGAGCGCGGGATGCGCGCCGCGCGGCGTGTGCACGACCGTGCGGCGCAACTCCTCGAGGACGCCGTAGGAGAACGCCGCCGCGCGGGTGCCGCCCCCGGAGAATGTCAGGACGAGCAGGGTCTGCGGGTCGTTGTCCGGGAGATCGTGACGCATGCTCCAGCGGTAGCCGTCGTCGGGCTCGAATTTCGCGCGCTCGGGCGTGACCGGACGGACCGCGCAGCCGCCGAGCCAGAGGCTCGCGATTGCCGCGAGGAGCGAGACGCCTCGACGAACTATCGCCATTCCGTGTTCAAGCTGCTGCCCAAGCGGCGCCGCGCGGGCGGCGCAGGCCGCCTCAGGGCGCGGTCACCACCAGGTAGGAGACGCCGTTCGCGCCGTAGGTCGGCTTGAACCAGCGGCGAATGCGAACGGTGTCCTCATCTCTCGCTCCCCGTTCGTTTCGGTTCGTGCCGCGGCGCGGGTCGCGGCACGCTCATTTCGCCGCCTTCGCCGCGGCGATCTGCGCCTTGCAGCCGGCCGACACCTCCGCCGCGTTCTGCTTGAGGCAGGCGGCGATGCGGCCGCCGCCCGGCCGGATGCCGGCGCAGAGAAAATGGATGTCCTCCTCGCAGGCCTGGTGGACCTCCTTCAGCAGCTCTTTCATCTGCGCGACCCGCTCCTTGCAGGGGGCGGACAGCTGCGCCATGTTCTGCTTCAGGCATGCGGCGACCTGGCCGCCGCCCGGCTTCGCCTGCGGGCAGAACTTCGCGAGGTCGGCCTTGCAGCTCGGTGCCTGGGCGAGCGCGCTGCCGCTCAAGGCAGCGCACAGCACAGCGCCGGCGGCGAGCCGTGCAAGCGCGGATTGCATCGATCTCATCTCCTTTCGTTAAGTGTCGGACGGACTCATTGCACCATTTCGTTGACGAGCTGCTGCGAGGCCTTCTGGTACTGCGCCGGCGTGATGAGACCCTCGCTTTGGAGCGCCTTGAGCTGCTCGAGCTTCTGCGTGGTCGCCGACTGGGGCGCTGCTGCGGGTACCGCTGCCTTCTCGGTCACCTGTACATTCACCGTCGCCGGCGCCGGCGGCCTCGCCGCGGCGGCCTGGGCCGCGGCAGCCTGTTGCTGCGCCGCGGCCGCCGATGCTTCGGCGCTCGCCGTGGCCGCGCCCGCAGTGGCTACCGCGGCGGTGGTGCCGACGACCGCCCAGCGCCGGGCGTGCCGCCGCCACACGCCGAAGATGTCGATGAACAGCACCGCGGCGCCGGCGGCCTGCGGCAACGTGCCTTCGATGACTTTGATGTCGTAGACGAGGTCGTTGCCGTGCATGCGCGGATTGCGCAGAGTGATCACCGCGTCCTGCAGGTCCGGATTGCCGACTTCCAGTATCGAGAGTGTCGCGTTGGGCGGATTCTTGGCGAAGCTGTCCGGGCCTTCGCTCCACAAGGGCAGGAACTCGTCGCGCGTATGGTAATGACCCGCCATGCGCACCGGCCGATCGGTGAAGAACACCGTCGAGCCGGAGATGTTCTTCAGCCGCAGCGTGCCCTTGGCCTTGTCGTACTGCATGCCGGTCGAGTTCTGCACGAACAGCAGGTTGATCTTCTGCATCACCGACGTCTCGGCCGCCGGCTTCGGCGGTGCGGGTTTGGACGGCGACTGCGCGAGGCCGGCCTGCGGCAAGGCGATCAGCGCGGAGAGCGCGACCGCAACCGCTTGGCGGGGACGTATCCTGAATTGGATCATCTGAGTCTCCTGTTCGAAGTGGATCGGCCGTGCTCGCCGACTACTACTCGAATGCCGTCGAAGGCCGAGGCATCAGCGCCAGCCGACGCCGCGGGCCCCCACGCCGACGCCGTGGAAGCCCGGCCCGACCCCGCCGCCCGGCCCGTACCAATCGATGAACAGCGTCGCCGCGCCGCCCCCGGTAGGCATCTTCCCGTCGAGCACCTTGTAGCTGTACACGAGGTCCGCGCCGGCGACGACCGGCTTCATGAGCGTGACCACCACGAGCGTCGGTTCCGCGCGCCCCGCCTCGTAGACCGAGAGCGTGGCGTTCGGCGGATCCGCACCAAAGTTGTCCCGCCCCTCCTGCCACGTCTTGAGGTAGTCGGCCAGCTTCAGGTGCCCGGCGATGCGCTGCGGACGATCCGAGAAGTACAGCGTCTGCTGGTTCACCTTCACCAGCCGGAACGTGCTCGTGGCGGCGTCCACCTTCAGGTCGTCCGCGCTCTGCACGAACATGAGCTGCGCCTTGCCGGCATCCGCGCCGGGTGCCTGCGAGCCCGCGCAGCCGGCGAGAACGGCGGCTGCGGCCGCGATCAGCGTGTAAGCGATGAGTTTCATATGGCCTCCTTGACTTGATTTGATGTCGAACGGCTTGCCGGACATGGGCGTCGCTTCAGAGGGCCTTACCTGACCGGAATCGTGATGACCGGTAGCCGGGCGCCGACGTCCGTGTCGGCTAAGGTGAACATGAAGAGCACCGTCGAGAACGTCCGCTTGGATCGCCAGTCCCGGTCGTCGATCCAGAACCAGTGGTTCCGGTATTGCACCGACACGAAGGCGTCGTCAGGCGGTGCGGCGCCGGCCGAGACGCGCAGCAGCGGGTGAAGCCACTGCCTCGTGTCCGGGGCGCGCGTGGCCCGGCCTTCGGCGACGTCCCGCTCCGGAACGTCCACGAACGTCGCAAGCGCGCCCATCATCTGCAACATCGAGCGGCTGTTGACCGCCAGCTCGTCGGGCCGGGTGCGGACCGGCGAGAAGACGAGCTTGAACTGGTCGCGGTCTCTCGCCAGACTGGGCAGATCCTTCACCTCGGCGATCTCCCGGATCGCTTCCTCCGTGAGGGCTTCGCGCCGGAACAGGAACGTCACCGTCTGCTGCTTGTCGGCGGTGTCCTCGACCCGCAATGCGATCCCGCGCCGCTCCTGGATCCTGCGCAGCAGCATCGCCAGGCGCAGGAATTCCGGATCCGCCTTGGTCTCCTCGCCGGCGTGGTCGGAGCGATTGCGCAGGCCACCGATGCTCTCGACGCCCAGTTCGAGGATGAAGTCCGCGGGATAGCCGACCTGGATCAGGTAGAGAACGGTCGAGGGCGGCACCGGGTCGAGGAGCCCGCGGAGAAACTTGCTGCCCGTCAACGGCACGTACGTGATGGTCGGGTTGCTGGCCCAGTTCGCGGCGCCGCTGACGCCCACGGACGGCACGGCCGGGCTGCCCTGCGTGTTGACGTTCGCGTTCGCGCCGACATTCGCGCCTACCCCGTAGCTCGCGACCACCGACGACACGTCGAGGAAGATCGGCGTGTCCATGTAGCGCAGGCGCAGGATGTTGGTCAGGGTCTGCCGCTTCCACGAGTCGGCGATCGATTCGCTGTAGTCGACCCGATCGCGGACGATCGATGCCGGCCCGAGGGAAGCGCAGCCGGCGCCGGCGGCGAGCGCGGCCAGTGCCGCGGCTCCCCAGTCCGTCCATCGGCGTTTGCTCATGTCCGCCGCAGTTGAGAGGCTTGCAACTTCGAACGCGATGGCTGCGTCACGGAATCCTCGTGACCGGAGGCAGCTTGTAGGTCCCGTCCAGCAGCTCCTTCTTCGGCTGGTACACGCGGGTCGACAGATTGAAGGCACCGCTGGGCGGCGTGGGTAGCCAGTTCGACTGCTTGTCCGGTCCCGGCGACCTCGCCTGGACGTAGATGTCGAGCGATCCGTCGGCGTTGTACTTGAGCGGCATCGACGAGAGGATGCCGTAGCGGTTGAGCTTGTTGCGGATGTAGAAATTCTCGCGATACGGCGAGATCGACCAGACGTTGCTTGCGGACGGAGGAAGCTGGCCCTTCGGGAAGCGGATGACGTACTTGTACGCCGCATCGAGAGCATGGCCGTCGCCGTCGACAAAGGCGCTGGGATATGCGCAGTCGTCCGAGGTTAGCGCACCCAGCCCTGCGTAGGCGATGAAGGCGCGCGTGTTGTAGTCGGTCCCATACCGCCCGATGTCCGTCATGTTTATCCAGCCGTTCGCCGCGGACATCGTGTAGGGGCCTTCCGCCATCAGTTTCCAGACGTTCCACGGCACCTCGTTGATCCCCTTGCGAACCTGCTGATCGAGCTTGCCGGGATCGAAGTCCTTGCCCGGCTCGATGCCGAGCAGCTTGAGTTTGTCCATCATCCACGAATCGGCCGGGTAGGGCGGATTGTCCTTAAGCAACGTCGCCAGCCGGCGGAAGAACATCTCCCCGGTCATGATCCTCACCTGGTCGAACGGCGTCGCGGATAGGTCGACCGCCGGGTCGACGGGCGCGCTCGCGGGCGGCGCATAGGGCTTGCCCCACGCACTCAGGGGCGTGATCTTCAGTCGGTCCTGGAGCGCGTGGATCGCCGGGAAGTCAGCCGGGCTGGCTGCCGAGATCTGGACGAGGACCCACGCGTACCGCGTGCTGGACCGGAACGTGGCCTTGATGCCGGGAGGCGCCGTCCCCGTCCACTTTGGTCCCGCGATCAGGAAGTTCCCGGACTTCATGTCGGGCGTGCGCGTGCCGGCCGACATGAAATCGTCGGTCCACATGTTCAGCGCCTGCACGACCATGTATCGATTCCCCGGATCGGGGACGGTGACGATCATCGGCTCCTGGTCGAGATCGACAAAGCCGTGCGACCAGAGCGAGTTGACGCTGATCCGCACCACGTTCTTGAAGTCGGGACTGACGAACGTCCGAATCCGGGCGAACTGGTTGATCGGCGCCGCATACTCGCCCGATTTGGAGGTTGCGGTGAGGACCTGCCTCGTCACGTCCATGATCACCAGCGGAAAGCCGTAGACGTATTCCTCTTCTCCCAGCAGATAGGCGGCTCCCTGCCTGAGGGTCCAGGCGGAACTGCCGAAAGCGGTGAACATCAGCGTCAGCGCGACAACGGCTTTGAAAAGCGCCCTATTCCTCATGAGCATCCTCACTATGCGGTCAGATCCTTGTCGGGAAACCTAGTCCCAGCTACGCCCACTCGAACGCGACGATCCCGACAATCGCGCGACGGCGATGGCCGCGGCGAATACCCCGCCGGCCAGCAGATGTGCGATACCGACGAACCACGGCAACGCGGGGTGCGCCGCGCGCAACGCCTGGAACACGAAACACGCGCCCACCACCACGTTGTAGATGATGAATCCGGCCGTGCAATACGCCAGCGCCCGCGCGTCGTTGCGCACGATCCACCACGTGAGCCCGAGTGCCAGCACTGTGCCACCCAGTCCGCGCACGACCAGAAGGCCGGTGGCGTCGAGCGACGCGTCCAACAGCAGGGCGGCGACCTGCGGGAACGCGAGCAGGATCACGCCGATGCCGATCTCGCCTAGCGCGCTCGCTGCAAACAGCAGCGCCGCGGCGCGCTGTGTGCCGGAACGCCCCGGCCCGTTCGTGCCTTCCGCCATGTCGGTGATCCTTCCGTCTGTCTCAATCCAGCCGCGCGGCCTACGTGAGCCGCAGCTCCAGTGTTGTCAGGCACTTTCCCGACCGCCTCTAGTCCCGCGTCTTCCACTTGAACTCCAGGATCTGCGCGAGCGTTCCCTTGATCGGTCCCTCCTCGACCGTCAGCTTGCTGAGCTTGCCGGTGAAGCGGAACGGCACCTGGTAGTCGCGGTCGTCGATCGGGGTGCGCGTGTCGACGCCGACATCGAAGGTCTCGTCCTCCGGGAACACGAACGGCATGGTCTTCGGAATCTTCTTCGAATCGACCACCTGGCCGTCCACCTTCAGCGTGCCGCGGCCGCCGAGCCCGAAGCCGATGCCGTCGTACTCGAAGTCGAAGACGAGCGTGTGCTTGCCCGGCGCGAGCGCGTCCTTTCCCTCCCAGCGGAACCGCTCGATGTTGACGTAGTTGTAGACAAACACCGGCTTGCCCTTGAGGAGATAGAAGCCGATGCCGCCGAACCGCCCGCCGTCGGTCACGAGCATCCCTTCGGCGCCGCCCTGGGGAACCTCGACCTCGGCGGTGATCGTGTAGGAGCGGTCGAGGAAGCTCGGCGCGCCGCCCTTCGGCGTGTTCGCGAGCTCGCCGGTGTAGACGAACCGGGTGCGCCCGCCGCTCGCGCTCGGCCTCGGCTGGAGGAAGCGCGACAGCGACCTATTGTCGAGCGGCAGCACCTGGTACTTCGCCGCCTCCTGCATGAAGACCTTCTGCATCTCGGCGAGCTTCTGCGGGTTCTTGGCCGCGACGTCCTCGGCCTGCGTCGGGTCGTTGGCGAGGTCGTACAGCTCCCACTTGTATCCGTTCAGGATGTCCTTGGGCGCATCCTGCGGCAGGCCCTGGAACGCGGCCCACGGCAGGA
>DATECV010000158.1:0-5869 GCA_035286725.1 Dehalococcoidia bacterium
ACGTCGAAATCGCCGAAGATGGCGACCATCTCACCGGACCGGGCGGCCCGCAGCAGGCGGTCGATCGCGACGTCAATCGCCGGGAGCGAGCCGGCGGATGGAGTTGCGGACGGAGGGCCGAGGAACTGGCGCGCTGCGCCGGCTTCGATGATGCCGCGCATCGCGAGCAGCCGCCCTACCAGCTCTGGCCACTCACCGATGGGCGGGGTCTCGGGGCGTGTGCGCCCGCGCCAGCGCCTTCGGCGAGCGAGTGCGGCCTCCCCGCCGTATGCGGATGTGCCGCGAGCCTCCTGCTGCGACGAAGTCTCGCGCCTTGTCCGAGCCGAAATCACCATGTCCGCGCCACTGTAACACGCGTTCCGGCGGAGTCGAGCGACGGCGTGGCGCCCCGGTTTTGAGGCGCGCGCGGCATCACAGTTATGTCACGAGTTAGCGAAATGCTTACACAAGAGGGTACGGCCCCTTAGTTCGCGTCCGATATCTGCCTGTAGACACCCCGCGCCTGCACCGCTGCGGGGGGAGCAGTCACAGGAAGGAACACACTTATGAAGCGCCTCTTGATCGGCGTTGGCATCGCTATGTCCGCGATCGCCATCGTTGCCGCCGTCGCCGGCGGTGCTGGAACGGCCTCCGCGGATGGTCCGGAAATCGACATCGACCTTAGTGGACTTGACCAACTTGCCGGCATAGAGGCCGGCGACTGGTCTGACCTGCCAGCAGAACCTGAGCCCGCGGCGGCGGCCGAAAACCCGGCCCCGGCAGCGCCCATCGAGCAGCCCTCGTCCGAGAACAATGAGGCCGTGGACCCGCAGGTCACCGACGCGGGACAACCGCCCTCCGCACCCGCCGGGGCAGCGGGGCCGATCGCGCTGCCATCGACCGGCGCCGGCACGGGCGGGCACGATAGCGTGCTGATCATCGCGGGATTCGCGTTCGTCTTCGCGATGGCGGGACTCGCGTGTTTCGGCGGCGCACGGGCGCTGGAAGCTGGCCACGCGCGGGAGCGGTAGCCGGGCCGATCACCCGGGACCGAGCATTCCACAGACGAAGGCTGCGCCGGTCGCGTGCAGCCTCCGTTCGTTGCCGGCCGACATCACGTTGCCCGGGTGTTGTCTCTCACTCTCGCTGGCGGAGCGCGCCGAACTCTCCCATCCACCAACGGCGCTTGACTTTCGGTGCGTAGGACAGGCCGAACTTCGTCGTCGCGACGCTGTGGACGATCGCGGCCGCCTCCTCGACGGAGTCGGTGACCCGAAGGAGGCCAAGATCGTCCGCGTCGATGGTGCCGGCGGCGAGCATCGTGGTGCGCATCGCGTCGATCCACGGGTCCCAGAACTGCTTGCCGACGAGCACGAGCGGGAAGTCCAGGATCTTGCCGGTCTGCATGAGCGTCGCGGCCTCGGCCATCTCGTCCAGCGTGCCGAAGCCGCCGGGCATGGCGACGAAGGCGTAGGAGTACTTCATCAGCATGACCTTGCGCACGTAGAAGTGCTTGAAGGTCACCATTTTGTCCAGGTAGGGGTTCGGCGCCTGCTCCTCCGACAGCTCGATGTTGCAGCCCGCCGTACGACCGCCCGCCTCCTTGGCGCCGCGGTTCGCCGCCTCCATGATGCCGGGGCCGCCTCCGGTCATGACGGTGAAACCGCCCCGGGCGAGGAGCGCGCCCAGGGCATGAGCCTGCCTGTAGTAGGGGTGATCCTGGCCGAAGCGCGCCGAACCGAAGACCGTGACGCACGGGCCGACGAAGTGCAGGGTGCGGAAGCCGCGCAGCAGCTCGAAGAAGATGCGGATGGCCCTGATCAGCTCGACTCCGCGAGGCTGCGGACCCGCAAGGAAGCGGATTTCCGGCGGTTCGCCCGAGCCTCCGGCGACCGGAGGCAGCTCGATCGACTGGGTCATCGTGCCCTCCTGCTACGACGAAACGGCGGCACAGTCTCCCGCGCCGCCCGAAACTGTAAACCACGGCCTCGTCACGCGGGATTGGGCCCGGCCCCTATCCGGCCAGCGTGCCTTCGGCTTCAGGCTCCTGAGGCGTTACCGCGTGGGCCTGGGTCGTCATCGTCCCCGCCGCGTCGCGGTCACGGATGAGGAGGGCCACGGCCGCACCAGCGACCGAAAGGAGGCCCATCAGGAGGAAGGAGTCCTGGAACGAAGCGAGTCTGCCGTCCGGGGACGCGCCGTTCTGCGTCAAGCGGCTGGTGAGGTACGTCGCGGAGACGGCCACGCCGAGGCTGGACGCCACCTGGCTCGTCGCGTTGTACAGGGCCGTCGCGCGCCCGGTCTGCACGGGCGAGATCTGCGCGTAGGTCGCGGCCTGTAGCGGCACCAGCACGAAGCCGAAACCGATGCCGCGGGCGAGCATGAGGGCGCGGATCACCCACAGGTTGGTGTCGAAGTCGACCCAGTAGAGGACCAACGTCACCGCCGCGCAGACGGTGAGGCCCGCCAGGATCAGACGCTGCGGCCCAACATTGCGATAGATCCGGCTGGCGGGCTGGGCCGTCATCATGACGCCGATGGCCATCACAAACGTCGTGAGGCCTGACTCCAGCGGCGACAGGCCACGGCCGAGCTGCAGCTCGAGCGTCAGGAGGAAGATCATCGACGACCCGCCGAACATGGTGACGATCCAGGCCATGTTGCAGGCGCGGAAGAGCGCGTTGCCGAGGATCCTGACATCGAGCATCGGCTGGGGGATGCGCAGCTCGGCGAGGGCGAACGCCGCGAGCAGCGCCAGGCCGGCAATGCCGATGCCCAGCACCTGTCCATCATCGAAGCCGTGCTCGCCGGCGCGGGAGAGCGCGTACACGACCGCGGCCAGGCCGGAACCGGCGAGCGCGAAGCCGATGGGGTCGAAGCGGCCGGCGTCGGGCTGCTTTTCCTCGCGCAGGTAGAGGTATGAGATGACGAGCGCGGCGATGCCGATGGGGAGGTTCACGAGAAAGATCCAGGGCCAGGACGCATACTCGACGAGCGCGCCGCCGACGACGGGACCGCTGGCCGGGGCGATAGCGGCGGGCACGACCATGATCCCTGCGGCCTTCGAACGCTCCTCGTTGGGAAAGGCGCGCCAGACCATCGAGAAGGCGACAGGCGAGAGCATGCCACCGCCGACGCCCTGCAGCACGCGAAAGCCGATCAGCGCCTCGATGCTGGGGGCGACGGCGCAGAGCAGGGATGCGGTCGTAAAGGTGGTGAGGGCGAACATGAAGACGCGCTTCGTGCCGAAGCGGTCGCCGGCCCAGCCGGAGACGGGGATGAACACGGCGAGGCTGAGCAGGTAGCCGGTGATCACCCACTGGATGGTCGATGGCTGGGCAACCTCGAACTCGCGCTGCAGCGTGGGGATCGCCACGTTGATGACGGTGGTGTCCAGCAGCTCCATGAAGATGGAGAAGACGCCGACCAGCGCGACGATGTACTTGTACTCGACCTTGCCCAGCATTCCAACCTCGCTCTAGCCGGATTAACATCCACCATAGCGCGCCGGGACGTGTGCTGGTGTCACGTTCTGGCAGCAGGGATCCGCGGTAGAGACAAGGCGACTGCCCGGCGGCGGGGCGTCTGACCGCCGAGGCTCAACCTGACGGCTCCCGGCTACACTGACCGCGATGGATTCGCACGCACTGCGCACGCTGGAGTTTCCGAAGGTGCTGGAGCGGCTGGCCCGGCACACCGCCTTCTCGGCCGGGAAGGAGCTGGCGCTCGCCCTGACGCCCGCGACGGACGTGGGCGACGTGGTGCGGCGGCAGCGCAGGACGGCCGAGGGGCGCCGGCTGATGCAGCTGAAGCCCCGGACGGGCCTGCAGGGGGCACACGACGTACGTCCGCTGGCGGAGAAGGCCTCTCGCGGCGGGATCCTGACGCCGGAGGAGCTGCTGAACATCGCCTCCACGCTGGAGTGCGCCCGGGAGCTGAAGTCGTCGATCTCGCGGTTGTCCGAGGAGTTGCCGCTCCTGGCGGACGTGGTCGACGGGATCGAGCCGCTGGCGCGGACGGTCGAGAACATCAACCGCTCGATCAATCAGCGGGCGGAGGTCGCGGACCAGGCCTCGCCGGCGCTGGGTGCGGTGCGGCGCGAGGTCCGGGCACTGCACGACCGGCTGTACCAGCGGATGCAGGAGATCCTCGCGTCGGCGTATGGCAAAGGCATCGCGCAGGAGGCGATCATCACCATTCGGGACGGGCGATACGTCATCCCGGTGAAGCAGGACTACCGAGGACAGCTCAAAGGCATCGTCCATGACGTGTCCGGCTCGGGCGCAACCGTGTGGCTGGAGCCGCTGGCGGTCGTCGAGCTGGGGAACAAATGGCGGGAGGCGCAGCTCGAGGAGGAGCGGGAAGTCGAGCGGGTGCTGCGCGCGCTGAGCAACGAGATCGGCGAGCAGGCGCAGGCTGTCGTATGGGACGTGGAGGCGTTGGCGGAGATCGACCTGGCGCTGGCGAAGGCGCGCTTCGCCGACGACATCGGCGCCGAGGAATTGCCGTACGCAGGCGCAGACCAGTCGTGGATCGTGGAGGCGCCGGCGCAGCTCCACCTCGTACAGGCGCGACACCCGCTGCTGAAGCCTCCGGTGGTCCCGACGACCGTGACGGTCGGGGGGCCGTACCGGGTGCTGTTGATCACGGGGCCCAACACCGGCGGCAAGACGGTCGCGCTGAAGACGGCGGGGCTGCTGGCGCTGATGGCGCAGGCGGGACTGCCGGTGCCAGCAGATACCGGCTCGCGCGTGCCGGTATTCGAGTCGGTGTTCGCGGACATAGGTGACGAACAGAGCATCGAGCAGTCGCTCTCGACGTTCAGCAGCCACATCACCAAGATCATCGCCGTGCTGCGCGACGCGGGGCTGAAGTCGCTGGTGTTGCTGGACGAGCTGGCAGCGGGCACCGACCCGACCGAGGGCGCGGCGCTGGCTCGCAGCATCCTGCGGTCGCTGCTGGACGCGGGAGCGCTCGTCGTGGCGACGACGCACCACGGCGAGCTGAAGGCGTTCGCGCACAACACCGACGGGGTCACCAACGCATCGGTCGAATTCGACCTGGCGACGCTCTCGCCGACGTACCACCTCTCGATCGGCCTGCCCGGGCGCAGCAACGCGCTGGAGATCGCGCAGCGGCTGGGGATGCCGCAGCGCATCATCGACGACGCGCGCTCGTCGATCGCGCCGGAGCAGTTGCAGGTGGAAGACCTGCTGTCGGAGCTGAAGCGGGAGCGCGAGCAGGCTTCGGCCGACAAGCGGGCGGAGGAGATCGCGCGGCGGGAGGCGGAGGAGATCCGCGAGAAGCTGGCGGAGAAGCTGGACGCGGCTGACGACGAGCGCGAACGGCTGGTCGCGAAGGCGCGCGCGGACATCGAGAAGGACGTGGAGCGCGCGCAGAAGCTGATCGCCGAGGCGGAGCACGACGTGGAGCGGCAGAAGCTGGTGGCGGCCGACGCGAAGGCGAAGCAGGCGCTGGAGGAAGCGGTGCGGCTGGCGCAGAAGCACGCGCAGCCACGCCCACCACGGCGGCGGCGCGAACCCCGGGTTGCGGCGATCCCGGCCGGACCGCCGCCCGAATCGATCGAAGAGGGCGACCACGTCTGGCTGCGCGGCATGGACCGCTGGGGCGAGGCGATGGGCGCGCCCGACGAGCGGGGCGAGGTGGAGGTGCGGCTGGGCCCGCTGCGGTCGCGCATCAAGCTGTCGCAGGTGGAGAAGGTGCAACGCGTGGCGCCGACGAGGACGCCCGGCGAGGTACGCACGAACATCGCGCCCGCGCGCGAGGTGCCGCCAGAGCTGGAGGTGCGCGGGCAGACGGTCGACGAGGCGATACCGACGGTCGAGCAGTACCTGGACGAGGCGTTCCGGGCGGGGTTGCCGTGGGCGCG
>DATECV010000159.1:0-10064 GCA_035286725.1 Dehalococcoidia bacterium
GTGCCGTCGGCGACACGGACGGCTTTGCCGCCCTCGACGCGGATCGCCTGGCCCTCCCACTCGCCGTCGCCGTCGACGGTGCCAGCCAGCGGCATGCCGTCGGTGATGAGGGCGACGCGGTCCGTGCCCTTCGCTCGCAACAGGACGCGAGCGGCGGCGTAGTCGACGTGCGCGCCGTCGCCGATGAGCTCGGCGGTGACGGCGTCGGAGGTCATGACGGCGCCGAGGACGCCGGGGTCGCGGTGGCCGAACGGGCGCATCGCGTTGAAGCAGTGCGTGACGTGTGTGACGCCGCGGTCGATCGCGGCCATCGCCTGCTCGTACGTGGCGTCGGTGTGGCCCATGGCGGCGACGGCGCCTGACGCGACGACGGCATCGATGAGCTCGTCGGCACCGGGGAGCTCGGGCGCGAGGGTCATCTGGACGATGTGGCCCTGCGCGGCGTCGTACAGCTCGCGGTACTCGGCGGCGCTGGGGGCGCGGAGCCAGCGCGGGGGGAAGGCTCCCTTGCGGACGGGGTTGATGTAGGGGCCCTCGAGGTGAAAGCCGAGGACTCGGGCGCCACCCGGGAAGGGACCCACAACCGGCGCGAGGGCGCGGAGGCGGAGGAGGATCTGCGCGTGGTCGGCGCCGGAGGTGCTGATGAGGAAGCCGGTGACGCCGCGCGTGGCGACCCAGCGGGCGTAGCCGCGGACCTGGTCGGGGTCGTCGGACATGAGGTCGAAGCCGCCGCCGCCGTGGACGTGGACGTCGATGAGGCCGGGAGCGAGGTAGCGGCCGCCGGCGTCGATGACGTGCGCTCCTGTCGGGAGCGCATCGCCGGGCGGGAGGACGGCGGTGATGCGATCGCCGTCGATGAGGAGGGCGCCGTCGCGGACGGCGTCGTCGAG
The DNA here is from genome assembly GCA_035286725.1 of Dehalococcoidia bacterium. Lineage (GTDB taxonomy): Bacteria > Chloroflexota > Dehalococcoidia > DSTF01 > JACRBR01 > JACRBR01. Next base: position 891 of record DATECV010000159.1, read on the forward strand.
GATGAGGCGGGCGTTGGTGATGGCGGTGGTCACGGGCGCCGCCTATTTCTGGCAGTTGCGGCACCAGCTGGTGACGCGCTGGTTGGGGGCGATCTCGGTGATGTGCGTGCCGCAGCGGGGGCAGCGGCCCTCGTCCTTGGGCGCGCCGGGCTTCGCGGCCTTCCGATGGACCTTCAGGTGCTCGCGCCACTCCATGTAGTCGAGCTCGTCGCGGAAGCGCTCGCGCAGGATGGGGATGCTGCGGTCGTAGGTCTTCCGCAACCCCTCGTACAGGCGGCCGATGTCGTCGTCGGACATGGTGGTGCGCTTGCGGAAGGGGTCGAGGCGCGCCTCAAAGAGGATCTCGTCGGAGTAGGCGTTGCCGACGCCGGCGATGAATTTGTGGTTGGTGAGGATGTTCTTGATCTGGCCGGGGTGCTTGCGGATGCGGTCACGGAACTCCTGCTCGGTGACCTCGAGGGCGTCGGGGCCCATATCGGCGAACATGGGCACGGACATGACGCCATCGGAGGGGACGACGTAGATCTTGCCCATCAGGAGCTGGTCGCTGTAGCGGATCTGCATGCCGTTCTCGAGGGTGAGGACGAAGCAGGTGCGCGCGCGCTTCTTCGCCTTCGGCTCGACGTACTGGAAGCGGCCGGTGAGCATCGCGTTGATGACGAGCACGCGCTCATCGGCTAGGGCGGTGAGGAGGAACTTGCCGCGACGCAGCGTCTGGCCCAGGCGGTTGTTGGTGAGCGTGGCGGTGAAGTCGGCGGCGCCGGTGCGGACGACGTGGGGGATCAGGACTTCCGCCTGCGTGACTTCGACGCCGACGACGCGGTCGTTGAAGAAGGCGCGGATGGCTTCGAGGTCGGGGATCTCGGGCATGGGGGCAGGGTACCCGTCGAGGGGGACACTTCACAGCGGCGAGCTGTAGCCGGCCGTCCGGTTGGCTCGTCAGTCGTCGAGGATCACGAGGTCGAGCTGGCTGAGGCGCTCGGGGTCGGCGAAGAGGTCGATTTCGACGATCTTCCCGCGCGCAATCGTAAAGCCGAATACCACACGCGGCTGTCCGCCAGGAGCCCACACAGCTCCCGCGGCGCCGTTGATGAGTGCGCGTTGTGCGAAGCGCGCACGTCCTGAGAAGGTGCCGGCCACGGGCCCGCACCGCTTGCGCCCGCTCGATGTCCAACACAGATGCTTGTGGTGCACCCCTCAAACAATCCGAAAGATCGGGTGATCAGGCGCAATCCGCCGCAGCTCCTCTGCCGGAGACTCGTCCGTCACCCCGCCGAAGAAGATCGACGTCTCCGCCTTCCAGTTCGCCAGGTATGCCCGCAGGATCGGCTCCTTCACGTCGTTCCCCACCTCCTCTACGCGGATCGGCTCCCGCTTCCCACCCAGCCGCAACTCCCCTTCGCGCGACACGCGGATGTTCTTCACCCACCCCGTCTCGCCGCGCGGCGCCACCAGGTAGCGCTGGTCCTCGAACGACAGAGGATTCACCGGCGTCGTGTACGTCTTCCCCGACCTCCGCCCCTTCACCGACAGAATCCGCGATCCGCGCGCGCTCATCCCCAGCTTCATCATGAGTTCTAACAGCGGATTCGCGACGTGTTTCGTGAAGAAGCCGGGTTTCTGGTACTTCGCCATGCAACGCCTCCGGGGAATCGATGTGGAATGCGTCAGCCTACCGCCGCGCGCCGGTACCGCGTAATGGCCCGCCGGTTACGATTCTCGCAACGATAAGCACGAAGGAGCGCCCATGGCCCGCGTACGCCTGAACCAGACCGCCGACCTCCCGGAGACGCATCGCTGGCTCTTCGAGCGCCTGGAGAAGCGCGGCGGCTTGCTGAACATCTTTCGCGCCATGTCCCACAGCCCGGAGGCGCTGCTGCGCTTCATGCGCTTCGGCAACTACTTCCTCGAGGACGGCAAGGTCGATCCGAAGCTGCGCGAGCTGGCCATCCTCCGCGCGGGCTGGCTCTGTCGCGCCCCGTACGAGTTCTCGCAGCACATCGCTTTCGGCCGCCGCACCGGTCTCACCGACGACCAGATCCGCGCCGTCGCCGATCCCACCCCGGCCCTCTTCGACGCGCGTGAGCTGGCCGTCCTCACCTTCGCCGCCGAGCTTACGACGGACGCCCGCGCCTCCGACGCCGCCTTCAATGCCCTGCGCGAGTACATGGACGAAGAGCAGATCGTCGAGCTGACCATGGTGACCAGCTTCTACAACATGGTCTCCCGCATCCTCAACACCCTCGAGGTCGACATCGACCCCGCGGCGGCCAAGGACCTCGCGGAGCTGCGTGTCACACTCTGAGTCGCCGGCCACACCCGAACTCACATTACGCCCTCCGCGAGATACAAGAATCTTGCGGTGACATGAACGGCGATCGTGAGCAACGATGATCGCGGTTGCGGGATGCTGCAACCGAAGTATTGCTGCGAAATTCACTAACTACAGCTTTGCCAGCCGCGCGAACTTCTTATCCGACCGGAAGGGGCCCACCACCGCCACCGACAGCTTCTCGCCCGTCAACGCGCGCTGCGCCACGCGGCGCATGTCGTCCATCATCACCGCGTCCACCAGCGCCACCACCTCGTCCGGCGTCTTGATGCTGCCGTTCAGCATCTCCTGGCCGCCCAGCCAGCCCGAAACACTGCGCGTGTCCTCCATCCGCAACAGCAGCCGCCCCTTCGACAGCTCCTTCGCCTTGTACAGCTCTTCCTCCGTCACGCCGCCGTCGCGCAGCCGCGCCAGCTCCGCCAGCAGCGCCTCCGTCGACTCCACCGCCTTCGTCGGGTCCACGCCCGCGTACACCGCGAACGACCCCACGTCCAGGTAGTGGCTGGCGAAGCTGTGTACGTCGTAACACAGCGCCCGCTTCTCCCGCAGCTCGATGAACAGCCGGCTGCTCATCCCCTCGCCCAGGATCACGCTGATCAGGTCCAGCGCGAACCGGTCCGGGTCCGTGTTCGAGCACCCGTGTACCGCGATCTCGATGTGCGCCTGCTCCGTCTGCTTGTACTGCACCGCCAGCCGCGGCGACGACTGCCCGTTCACCGCCGGGAACCACACGGACGGATCCCCGCGCCCCCAGTCTCCCAGCGCCCGCTCGCAGAACCCCACCACTTCCTCGTGGTCGATCGCGCCCGCCACCGCCACCACCATGTTGTTGGGCACGTACTGCCGCCGCAGGTAGTCCACCGTCGCCTCGCGCGTGATCCCGGTCACCGACTCCTCGGTGCCCGCCACGTCGCGCCCCAGCGCCTGCCCCGGCCACATCGTCGCGTCCAGCAGGATGTCCACAAGCTGCGCCGGCGAATCCTCCACCGAGGCCAGCTCCTCGATGACGACCTTCCGCTCCTTCTCCAACTCCTCCGGGGCAAGGACAGCATTCCGCGCCATGTCCAGCAGCACGTCCGCCGCCCGCTCGAAGTGCGGCCGCGCCACCTTCGCGTAGTACACCGTCAGCTCGCGGTCGGTGGCCGCGTTCAGCACGCCGCCGACGCCCTCCACGATCTCCGAGATCTCCGGCGCCGTCGGCCGCTTCTCCGTCCCCTTGAACAGCAGGTGCTCCAGCAGGTGCGAGATCCCCGCCTCCGGCGGCGTCTCGTACCGCGAGCCCGCACCCACGTACACGCTCACGGAGACCGACCGCGTCGTCGGCATCGGCGCCGTGACCACGCGCAGCCCGTTGTCGAGCGTCGTGCGCTGATACGTATTTCCGTCCAAGTCCGTCCTCGTTCCTCCGGATCTGTTGGGGCGCCCGCAGTCTAGCGCGCCCGTCGCCACGGAACAGCCGCCGCCGTCAATGGAGAATTGCGCGGATCAGCCCCTCCCGGCCCCGCCGCGCGGATCGAAAACGCCCGCCGAAGCGGGCGTCCGTCGCATATCAGGCGCCGCGCGCTGTCAACACTGCGCGTCGCCCTCGAAGATCATCGTGAAGTAGATGCGGCCGTCCGGCGCCTTCGCCACGCCCGTGCCGAAGCGGGTGTAGTGGCAGTTCAGGATGTTCTCCAGGTGTGGCGGGCTGTTCTCCCACATCGACACCGCGTGCTCAGCCGTCTCGTCCCACGGCCAGTTGTTCCACGCGAGGTTCTCGCCCGCCCACGCGTGCGGGTCGCCCTTCGCGTCCATCAGGCAGACGAAGTTGCAGCCGTCCGGCGGGTTGTGGCTGAAGTACGCCTTTGCCGCCATGTCCTTGCTGCGGATCCGCGCGACTTCGACCAGCTCCCGGTCCGGCGTCAGCGGCGGCAGCCCTCGCGACGTCCGGATCTCGTTGATCCCCGGATACGTGTCCATCTCCGCCTGCACCTCAGGGCTGCAGGCAGTCAGGAACATCACAGCCCCCAGGCTGAAGACGGCCACGAGGGCGAATATGGCGTGTCTGCCCCGAAGTCTGGGCAAGCGGTTCATCCCGGCACCTCTCCTCTTGAGAGGATCGGCAGCGTCGGGGTTTTCTGTATGGACTCCCGTAAGAACACGTAAGGGAAAACGCCGCCGCCAGGTCCAGCCCCGTACGGTCTGCGAAAGCCGTGCCGCCATGCCGCGCAATCGCCTTCCTTGGCCGCCCGCACGCCCGCCGCGCGCATGCGCCGTGTCCGCCGCCCGGCGTCCCCGCCTTCAGGCTGCGTCCGCAGGTTCCGCGCCCGGCGCGGCCCGCGATGCTGGATTCCGGCGTGTCGTGTTTTCTCTTTGAGGTGGCCGGCACCAGGACCCCGGCCCGTTCGAGACTACACGATCGTCCTCGGCCGGGAAAACACCACTACGAGCGTTCTCTGATCCTATGGAAAGCCCAGATTCGCGCAGAGATTACATAATCGAGATGTATGCCCGACTGTCATCCCAGAAAGGCGTCGATGGCCGCGTTGAACCGCTCCGCCCGCTCGAAATACACGCTGTGCCCCGCCTCCGGTATCCGCTCGACCCGCGCGCCCGGCACCGCCCGCGCCGCCGCCTCCAGAAACGGCGGGGCGATCACGATGTCCTCTTCGCCGATGACGAACAGCACCGGCACCGTCAGCTTCGCCGCCTCCAAGGCGGGCACGGTACCCGCCGCCTGGATCGCGGCGAACATCTGCGGCCGCGTCACCGCGTTCAGCGCGTCGATCTCCTCGTACAGAAACGCCAGCCCCGGCTGCTCGCGGTACATCCGCTCGCCGATCGCCGGATGAACGCCCGCCGGCAGCTTCGTCGCGTTCTCGGCCGAGGCCTTCCACACGCCGTCGATCTCCGGCGACGAGATGCCGCCGTGCGTGTCACACAGCGCCAGCCGCTCCACGCGCTCCGGCCAGCGCATCGCGAACCCCAGCGACGTCCACCCGCCCATCGACTGCGCCACCAGCGTTGCCCGCTCGATCTCCAGGTGGTCCAGCAACGCACGCAGGTCGTCGACGAACTGCGAGCCATCAGGCTCGGCGGATGATAGCCCCCACCCCCGGTGGTCGAACACCACGCACGAATACCGGCCCCGAAAGTGCGGCACTTGCTGCCACCACGACAGGTGGTTGCCCCCGGCCCCGTGCGCGAACACCAGCGCCGGCGCCGTCCCCACCTTGTGCCCGTGCGTCTCGTAGTAGAGTCTGGCGCCCGCTCGTTCGATGTATGGCATGCGACTCCGCTGTTCGCTATTGACCTCTCGGTCTTAGCCCCAACCGTAGGTGACGACCTATCCCCGCACCTGCGCTACGGGGCATCGCCCAGCGCCTCTTTACGCGACCGCAAGACAACGCGGAGGAGCGACGATGCGAGAGCACGGTATCCCTCCTCGCGAAGTCGGCGTACGGTTCGCTCAGATACTGAGAATTCCTTCGACATCGCCTTATCCGGTTGTCGGTCAAGATGAGTCCTCGCGAGCACCGTCCAAGGCGTGACTTCTGTGCTTGACGCCGCCGATTCAGAGATCAGGTCCTGCAAGATCATTCCAAGCACAAGACCGCGGTTGGCCGTAGTCTCTCTGAGATTCAGTTGAGTCACGAGCCGATCCACTTCCGGAAGTCCGGCGAGCGTGGATACACCGAGGAGTTCCGGCTCGTTCAGCAGCCGTAGGAGCTTCTTGACTGCACCCGGTGAGAGGTCGAAGTTCTCTTCTGATGCCACTTCCGCGTCCCGTCCAAGGCCATTTCCTGGCCAGATCTTGGCCGTTTAGTCCGGACATCCGGATGTGCGAAGTACCACAATTTACCTGATGCACCGACAGCATCGGATTAGGAGGTCCCGCGTGGCTCATAACGATCCCAACCGAGAGAAAGACCCTGAGGTTGTCAGTTCGCATGAACTCCTCATGGAGTTCCCGACGATTTCGGTTGAGGATTGGCGTCGAGCGGCCACCGGCTACCTCAAAGAGGCTGGCCAACTAGCCTTCATACTCGATCAGCGGCAGAGTCCAGCTGAGGCGCTCTTGGATCAGGCCGACGATGAACTGGCATCCGGCAACATAGATGACGCCAAGTCGCATCTCTGGAATGCGTGGAATAGTCAGATCGATCCATCGACGCCACTCGGTCTTCACTCTGGTGTCCGGGCGGGGTTCATATCAAGGGAGCTGCCGGGCGAACAGCCGGATTCGCTGATTGTCCCCACAATCAGTTTGCATCTTCGCAATGTCGGCCTGAACGATGTAGCGAACGTCATCGAGCGGTATGGACAAGTCACCGCCGGCCTCGACGACGATGCTATTCATCTGCTTCGGCTTGGGGCGCTAACCCGGGTGGAGCAATGGGCCGTGGCGTCCGTCGAGTTTGAAGATATGGAATCCGTGTGACGCCGCTACCGGGTCCGTTGCCGCCGTTCTCGCCCTATCTATCGTCCATTGATCCGTTAGGTATCTATCCTGCGAGTAGTGGCGCGGCGAGCGTTCGAGCGAGCTGGTACGAAACGCCCTACCTGAGCAGCGCCGAGCGAATGTTACTAGAAGCGTTCCTGGCCGAGCGGGCGGTGGTTGATCCGTTGAACTTGGTTCTTTGGGGCTCGGCAACGCTCGATCGCCTCGTGTCCCTAACGGCGAGCTTGCAGCGTTGGGTTCCGACCTTGGCAAGCTCTCCGCAATGGGGCCTAACGCAAGAGCACGGCGTCAGGGTACGTCTGCCTCGCATGTACTCTTTGCAGAATACCCGCGTGAACGCCCGGTTCAAGCCGATGCTGATCCTTACTCAAGTGATAAACACAGTCGCGCGCCACCACGTACGCATAATGACGCCGTTTGAGGCTGGCGGCGGTTGGGGGACTGTTGCGCTAGCAGGCGCACATACCGAAACGCTCGGACGCACAGGCCGATGGTTACCGCCACTGTGGCATCGGGTCGAGGACTGGCATGTGGCTCGTGACATGCTGCGGAGCGACCTGGCTAGCATCGTTGGGGGATCCTTCGTCGAACGGCGTCGCTTTCCAACGGAAGGTGTGTGGCAGCGGAAGCCGTTTGACGGGCGAGTGTACTTCGTCCGTGTCTAGGACAGGGTAACCCCCTATTCCCTATTCCCTATTCCCTATTCCCTATTCCCTATTCCCTATTCCCTACAGCGCTTCCGCCTTCTCCAGCTCGAACGCCGCGTGCAGGGCGCGGACGGCGTCGGCGACGCGGTCCTCCGGTACGATGCACGTAATGCGGATCTCGCTCGTCGAGATCACCTCGATGTTGATCCCCGCCTCCGACAGCGTCCGGAACATCCGCGCCGCGTACCCCGGCGCGCTCTGGATCCCCGTCCCGACGATGCTCACCTTCCCCATCTTCTCGTCGGCGATGACTTCCTTCGCCCCGATCTTCTTCCGGATCGCGTCCACGTGCGGCAGCGCCTTCTTCAGGTCGTTCTTCGCCACCGTGAAGGTCAGGTCGGTCGTGTTGTTCTCGCTCACGTTCTGCACGATCGTGTCGACCGAGATGTGCGCGTCCGCCAGCGGCTCGAAGATCTCCGCCGCGATGCCGGGCCGGTCCGGCACGTGCCGCAGCGTCACCTTCGCGATGTCCAGGTCGTGCGCGATGCCCCGTACCCGGTTGAAGCCTTCCATATCCACACCTCCATGAATCAGCGTCCCCGGCGTGTCTCTCGCGCTGTGCGCCACCACGATCGGGATGTTGTACACCGACCCCAGTTCCACCGCGCGCGGCGCCATCACCTTCGCGCCCTTGCTCGCCAGCTCCAGCATCTCCTCGTACGACACGTCCTTCAGCTTGCGCGCCCGCGGTTCGATGCGCGGGTCCGCCGTGTACACGCCCTCGACGTCGGTATAGATCTCGCATCGCGCTTCCAGCGCGGCCGCGAACGCTACCGCGGTCGTGTCACTGCCGCCGCGGCCGATCGTCGCCACATCGCCCGCGTCCTCCGTCAACCCCTGGAACCCCGCGACGACGACGATGCGCCCCTTGGCCAGCTCCTCGCGAAGGCGCTTCGGCTCGATCGCCAGGATCCGCGCCCCCCGGTGTACCGAGTCCGTCCGCATCCCCGCCTGCCCGCCGGAGAGGCTCACCGCCTCCGCCCCCAGCGCGTGCAGCGCCATCACCATCAGCGCGCTCGACTGCGTCTCTCCCGTGCTCAGCAGCACGTCCATCTCGCGCGGGTCCGGGTGCTGGTTCAGCTGGTGCGCCAGCTCGATCAGCTCGTCCGTCGTGTCGCCCATCGCCGAGACGACCGCCACCACGCGGTCGCCCGCGTCCGCCGTGCGCTTGATGCGCGCCGCCACGTTCTTGATCTTCGCGGCGTCCGCCACGGAACTGCCGCCGTACTTCTGCACAACCAGGGCCATCGTCGCGTGCGTGCCTCCCGATGTGGCACAGCCGCCCCGGCTGTGCTCGGTCCGATGGAGCGCAGGCGCCCTCGTCTGCGCCCGCCATTCTCGCGGGAGATCGTATCGGCCGCCGAATCAGAGCGATAGCGCGTACCGAAGCGCCATGAGCTTGCGACCGCCGGAGTCGTCCTCCTGCATCGCGCCGTCCGCCTGCCATCCGTCCGAGTCGTGGAACCGGCGCGCGCGCTCGTTCTGCTCCAGCACCCACAGCACGGCCCGGCAATGGCCCAGATCGCCGCCTTCCCGCAGGCCTGCGTCATCGCCGACCGCCAGGCGCTGTACGAGGGCCTCGGCAAGCCCCTCGCCGCCGGCCTCGAGATCGAGGCCTCGCTGGGCCGCACCGTCATCGAGGAGGCAGGCCGCGGCGCCCAGCGCTTCGCCTCCGGCGAAGGCCGCCACGCGAA
>DATECV010000160.1:0-13575 GCA_035286725.1 Dehalococcoidia bacterium
GTCATGGTCCTCCAGGCCGAGCCCGACGTCCGCCGCAGTCTCGATACAGAGCCGAGAGCCCTGAAACAGGGGAGCCCGGCTGTGTCACACACCGCATTCACCGTGGAGCGCTTCTTTACACGCTCCGGGGAGGACCCCTTCGACCACGTGCCGTGGGAGCTGCGCACGGCGAACATCTCCGACGAGACGGGGGCGGCGGTGTTCGAGCAGAAGGACGTAGAGATCCCGGCGGCGTGGTCGCAGACGGCGACGAACGTCGTGGTGTCGAAGTACTTCCGGGGGCCGCTGGGGACGGACCGGCGCGAGCGCAGCGTGCGGCAGATGATCGGGCGCGTGTCGAAGACGATCACGGCCTGGGGCGTGGCGGACGGGTACTTCGAATCGCAGGAGGAGGCGCAGTCGTTTCACGACGAGCTGACGCACCTCCTGGTGAAGCAGCAGATGGCCTTCAACAGCCCGGTCTGGTTCAACGTCGGCGTGGAGGAGAGGCCGCAGTGCAGCGCCTGCTTCATCCTGTCGGTCGACGACACGATGGAGTCGATCCTGGACTGGTGCAAGACGGAGGGGATGATCTTCAAGGGCGGATCGGGTTCGGGGATCAACCTGTCGCCGATCCGGTCGAGCAAGGAGCAGCTTTCGGCGGGCGGGCAGGCGAGCGGGCCCATCAGCTTCATGCGGGGCGCAGATTCGATCGCGGGCTCGATCAAGTCCGGGGGGAAGACGCGGCGGGCGGCCAAGATGGTGGTGCTGAACGCGGACCACCCGGACGTCGAGGACTTCATCGAGAGCAAGGTGAACGAGGAGCGGAAGGCGTACGCGCTGGGCTCGGCGGGCTGGGACATGTCGTTGAACGGGGACGCCTGGTCGAGCATCCAGTTCCAGAACGCGAACAACTCGGTCCGGGTGACGGACGCGTTCATGGAGGCGGCGACGGAGGGGCGGGACTGGTCCCTGCGGTCGATCGTGGGCGGCGAGGTGGTGCAGACGTTGAACGCGCGGGAGCTGCTGCGCAGGATGGCGGCGGCGGCCTGGGAGTGCGGCGACCCGGGGATGCAGTACGACACGACGATCAATGACTGGCACACGTGCGCGAACACGGGGCGCATCAACGCCAGCAACCCGTGCAGCGAGTACATGCACATCGACAATTCGGCGTGCAACCTGGCGTCGCTGAACCTGTTGACGTTCCTGGACGAGGACGGGACATTCGACGTAGAGGCGTTCCGGCGCGCGGTGACGATCTCAATCTGGGCACAAGAGATCATTGTGAGCAACAGCAGCTATCCGACGGCGAAGATCGCCGCGAACACGGAGGCGATGCGGCAGCTTGGTCTTGGTTATGCCAACCTGGGCGCGATGTTGATGACGCTGGGCATTCCATACGATTCTGATGAGGGGCGTACGATCGCGGCGGCGCTGACGTCGATCATGACCGGACACGCGTACGCGACGTCGGCGGCGATCTCGCAGCGGGTGGGGCCGTTCAGCGCGTTCCACGAAAATCGCGATCCGATGTTGCGGGTTGTTGCCAAACACCGTGACGCTTCGCGTACAATAGACACAACGAATGCGCCGGCGTACTTGATCGACGCCGCGCAGAAAGCGTGGGATGATGCGCTGGAGCTGGGACGACGGTTTGGTTACCGCAACGCGCAGGCGACGGTCATCGCGCCGACAGGGACGATCGCGTTCATGATGGACTGCGACACGACGGGCATCGAGCCGGACATCGCGCTCGTGAAATACAAGAAGCTCGTCGGCGGCGGCATGATGAAGATCGTGAACCAGACGGTTCCACGGGCGCTGGAGCGTCTGGGTTACAGCTCCGAAGAGATCCGGGCGATCGAGCACTACATAGACGAGCAGGGCACGATCGAGGGTGCGCCGGGACTGCGGGCGGAGCACCTGCCGGTGTTCGACTGCGCGTTCCGGCCGGAGAACGGGGCGCGGTCCATCCATCACATGGGACACATCAAGATGATGGGGGCGGTGCAGCCGTTCATCTCGGGCGCGATCTCGAAGACGGTGAACCTCCCTAACGAGGCATCTATCGAGGATGTGACAGAGGCGTACACGGAGGCCTGGCGCCACGGAGTGAAGGCGATCGCCATCTACCGGGACGGCTCGAAGAAGGTGCAGCCGCTGTCCACGAGCAAGGGCGCGGGCACGAACGAGCAGGCGGCCGGGCTGGTGGGACCGGTGCGGCGGAAGATGCCCGACACGCGGACATCGCTGACGCACAAGTTCAGCATCGAGGGGCACGACGGGTACATCACGGTGGGGCTGTACGAAGACGGCACGCCGGGCGAGATCTTCCTCTCGATGGCGAAGCAGGGCTCGACGGTGAGCGGGCTGATGGAGGCGTTCGGGCGGGCGATCAGCTACGCGCTGCAGTACGGGGTGCCGCTGACGGACCTGGTGCGGAACTTCAGCCACATGCGGTTCGAGCCGATGGGACGGACGGAGAACCGTGACATCCCGATGGCGCAATCGATCATCGACTACGTGTTCCGCTGGCTGGCCAGCCGGTACATGTCGCCGCAGGAGGCGTACGAGATCGGCGTCATGACACCAGAGATCAAAGCCGCACTAGCGGCGGGGCAGTATCCGCTGCCGATGCAGTCGCAGGCGGCGGCTGCGGGGAACGACAGCGGAAACGTGAACGGTCACGCCACGGCGAGCGGCGCCGAGACGTTGCCGCTGATGTACCAGGCCCCGCGCGCGAACGGACATGCGGACGCGCCCGCATGCTCGCAGTGCGGCTGGATCATGATCAGGTCGGGGACGTGCTACCGCTGTGAGAACTGCGGGAGCACGAGTGGATGCTCCTGACGGCCAGGAGCGTAAGTCAAGGAAGACAGGAGGCAGGAAGAGTATGGCAATGAAGAAGGCCGCCGCGAAGAAGAAGCCCGCGGCAAAGAAGAAGAGCGCCGCGAAGAAGAAGCCAGCGGCGAAGAAGAAGACCGCCAAGAAGGCGACGAAGAAGAGGGCCGCACCGAAGAAGGCCGCGGCCGCGAAGTCCCGAAAGCCGGCGGCGAAGAAGAAGACCGCCCGCCGCAAGACGGCGAAGAAGAAGAAGTAGGTAGGACGGGCGGCGGCATTCCCCGGCCGCCGTCCGCACGCCTCCTGACAGGCGTGACCGTACTTCGTGGGAGGCCTCGGCCGTTCGGGGCCTCCCACTCACCCGCCGAAAGGACGCCTCCATGCAGTTCCTCATTGCGTCGAGCCTCCTGGTGGCGTTGGGCGCATATCTCCTGCACCAGTTCTGGACGCGGACGCTGGCGGAGCGGGAGGATGGCGGCTCGCCAGCGGAACAGGAGCCCGCGGCGGCAGAGATGGAGCCGCCGGAGCGACTGAAAGCGGCATAACTGCACGTTGCTCGTTACGGAAACAAAGAAACACATAACAACCGGCCACTTTTGACCGACCGAGGCGTATCATCCCGACTGATCTGACCCGCCGGAGGTGCGGTGGCGTCTGCAGCACGGACGCTCCCCGCCGCCCCCTCCGGTGGTGCAGGTCGGCCAATTCGGCCCAGTCCACTCCCCTCCTTCCTCCTCGCAGCGATGGGCGCCCTGCCAGCCGGCGGACAGCTTCGACGATGGGCGCAGCAGGCTGCGCCCCTACGCTCGCGGCGATGGGCGCCCTGGCAGCCGGCAGACAGGGGCCAACGCGCCTGTTGAGCCCGACGGCGGGTGGCGATAATCTCTTAGCGACAAGCTAACTGTTCGGCGGAGACGAACGATGGATGAGGGCAGGCCCGCGCGCGAGCGTCTGGCGATGTTGCTGTACGGGCAGGCGTTGGCGATTGTCGACCCGATCCGGGTGCGGACGTGGGCGGAGGCCGACCTGACGACGGGGCAGGTGCGGGCGTTGGTGCTGCTGCGGATGGAGCCGGGGGCGACGCTCTCGTGGCTGTCGGCCGAGCTGCGGGTCTCGGCTCCGACGGCGTCAGGGCTGGTCGACCGGCTGGTGCGGCAGCGATACGTGCGACGGCAAGAGGACGCGCGAGACCGCCGGTTCGTGAATCACCACCTGACGGAGCGAGGGAGCGCGATCGTCAGCGACATCGAGCGGGAGGGGCGGGCGCTGTTCGACCGGATCCTGTCGCGACTTTCTGAGGAGGAGTTGAACACGCTGGTGGAGGGGCTGACGTTGCTGAACGGGGCGGCCGCGGAGGAAGCGCGGGCGGCGTCGGGCACGGAGGCGCAGCGATGATGATGGGGCAGGCGCCGCTGCAGAACCTGGACTCCGGGAAGCGATGGGCAATCCTGGGCGCGGTGATGCTGGGGCTGTTTCTTTCGGCGATGGACCAGACGATCGTGGGGACGGCGATGCCGCGGATCATCGCGGAGCTTTCGGGGCTGAAGCTGTACTCGTGGGTGTTCACGGCGTACATGCTGGCCTCGACAACGGCGGTCCCGATCGTGGGGAAGATGGGTGACATCTACGGGCGCAAGAACTTCTTCCTGGCGGGGATCGTGATCTTCCTCATCGGCTCGATCATTTCCGGCATGTCGCAGACGATGACGCAGCTCATCGTGTTCCGGGGGGTGCAGGGGCTGGGCGGCGGCATGATCTTCGCGAACGCGTTCGCCATCATCGGCGACCTGTATCCGCCGGCGGAGCGCGGCAAGTACGCGGGGTTCATGAGCGGCGTGTTCGGGCTGGCGAGCGTGATCGGGCCGCTGGTGGGCGGGTATATCACGGACAACCTCACCTGGCGATGGGTGTTCTACGTGAACATCCCCCTGGGCGGGCTGGCGCTGTTCGTTCTTGCGACGGTACTACCGGCCAGCGGGACTCGCGACAGCGGCCGGAAGGTGGACTACGCGGGCGCGGCGACGCTGGCAGCGACCATCGCTCCGTTGCTCCTGGGCTTCTCGTGGGCAGGGACGGACTACGGGTGGACATCGCCACAGGTGGTGGTGTCGTTCGCCTTCGCGGCGATGATGGCGGGCGTGTTCTGGCTGGTGGAGCGCCGGGCGGAGGAGCCGGTCATCCCGTTTTCGCTCTTCCGAAGCGGCATCTTCGCCGTGGCGACAGGTATCACGTTCATCACGGGGGCGGCGATGTTCTCGGGCAGCGTGTATATCCCGCTCTTCATGCAGGGCGTGCTCGGCTTCTCGGCGACCAACTCCGGCCTGGTGATGATGCCGATGACGCTTTCGATGGTGTGCGGGAGCATGATCAGCGGGCAGGTGGTGTCGCGGACGGGCAGGTACAAGTGGATGTGTGTCGTGGGGCTCGCGATCGCGACGGGTGGGCTGTACACCCTGTCGATGATGAACGCGGAGTCGTCGCAGCTGGTGGGGATGAGCGGGATGGCGGTGCTGGGGTTCGGCCTGGGGACATCTTTCACGCCGCTGGTTCTCTCGGTACAGAACTCGGTGCCGTACTCGATGATGGGGGTGACGACGTCGCTGAACCAGTTCGCGCGCTCGGTCGGCGGGACGATTGGCGTCGCGATCATGGGTTCGATCCTGACGCGGCGGCTGAACGACGAACTGGCGGCCGGGCTGCCGGCGCAGGTGCAAGAGCAGGCCCCGGCGCCGCTGCTGGAAGCGCTGAAGAACCCGCGCATTCTGCTGGACGATACGGCGCTGACGCGGGTGCGCGACGAAGCCTTCGGCCCGGTATTCGGGGCCGACGGCGGGCGACTGTTCGGTGAGACGATCGCGTCGATGGAGCGGGCGCTGGCGACCTCGATCACCGAGATCTTCTTCATTGCCGCGGCATTGATGGCCGGGGGATTCGTGCTGGCGTTCTTCCTGCGCGAGGCGCCGCTGCGCGCCACGAACGCGCCGGTCATGGAGGCGGAAGGGATGGGCGAGACGGCGACGGCCGGGCCCGTGTCGCAGCCCGCGCGCATGACGCCGTTTCCGCGCCCGGCGCCGGAGCCCGTGGCCGAGCAACACCGAGCGCCGAAGCCACCGGTCGCCTCCTGAGGGCGCTGTCACATGGTCTCGCTGTGCGGATACTCTGACCGTATGGAACCGCGTGTCAAGGTCTGGCTCGAGCAGGACGGCAAGCTCGTGCTCAGCGACTACCGCGTCCGGCTGCTGCGCCTGATCGACGAGACCGGATCGCTGTCCGATGCCGCGCAGGCCATGGGCCTTTCGTACCGGCGGGCGTGGGGCAAGGTCAAAGAGATCGAGCACAACCTGGGCGTGAAGCTGCTGGAGAGCGCGGCGGGCGGGCCGGGCGGAGGAGGATCGCGGCTGACGCCCGATGCGCGGCGATTGGTGGATCAGTACGAGCGGTTCCGGCAGGCGGCCGAGACCGACCTGGCACAGGATTTCCAGCGCTCGTTCGGCTAAGGACCCGCAGATTCCCGCGATAGCAAGACACACGATGGAGTGGACGCACTACACCGGAATCGCTATGCTCGCGCCAGCATAGCGATTTGCCGTTCCTGTTGGGAGGGATGCCCGTGATCCACCGAAGATGGCTGCTGGCGGCCGTCGCGGTCGTGTCGATGTTCGCGGCGCTGGCCTGCGGGGGAGATGACGACAGCGCCGGTGAAACGCCGACGGTCCCGACGGTAAATCCGACGACGGAGCTGACGCAGGCGGCGATCGATACGTCGGAGGCCGGCGGGGCGGAGACGCCGACGCGCGTGCCGAGCCCGGCGACGCAGCCTACGGAGGCGAGCGGTCAGATCATCCTGGCGACGACGACCAGCACGCAGGACAGCGGGCTGCTGGACGTGCTGATCCCGATGTTCGAGGACGAGACGGGCTACACGGTGAAGACGGTGGCCGTCGGGTCCGGCGCCGCGATCGAGCAGGGCTCCCGCGGTGACGCGGACGTGCTGCTGGTGCACTCGCCGGCGGCCGAGCAGAAGATGGTGGACGAGGGGAACGGCATCGAGCGGACGCTCGTCATGCACAACGACTTCATCATCGTCGGACCCGCGAGCGATCCGGCGGGGGTGCAGGACCAGGAGCGCGCCGACGACGCGTTGATGGCGATCGGGGCGGCGCAGGCGCGGTTCATCAGCCGAGGCGACGAATCGGGCACGCACGCACTGGAGAAGAAGCTGTGGGCTGGGGCGGCGATCGACCCGGCGGGCCAGAGCTGGTACGAGGAGAGCGGGCAGGGGATGGGGGCGACGCTGCAGATCGCGAGCCAGAAGACAGCGTACACGCTGAGTGACCGCGCGACGTACCTGGCGCAGCAGGCGAACCTGGATCTGGAGATCTTGCTCGATGGCGATCCGGCGTTGCTGAACGTGTATCACGTCATCGTGGTGAACCCGGACGTCCGTGCGGGCGTGAATGCGACGGGTGCGCGGGCGTTCGTGGCGTGGATCACGCGGGCGGACATCCAGCAGATCATCGGGGAGTTCGGCATCGGGGACTTCGGCCAGCCGCTGTTCTTCCCGGACGCCGGGAAGCCGGAGCCAGCGGGTTAGCCGTTGGCTTCTTGGTAGGCGAGCAGTCAGGACTTGGCGGATGGACCTAGTCTGGGAAGGGTTGCGCGAGGCGGTTGACCTGCTTGTCCACAACAAGCACGGTGTGTACGAGATCGCCTGGCGATCGGTGTACGTTTCCGGGCTTGCGACGGCGATCGCGCTGGTGCTGGGCGTGGGGGCCGGAGCCGTGCTGGCGTTCAAGCGGTTTCCGGGCCGAGTGGTGGCGCTGGCGTTGGTGAACACCGGGATGGGGCTGCCGCCCGTCGTGGTTGGGCTGGTGATCGCAATCCTGCTGTGGCGCAGCGGGCCGCTGGGCGAGCTGCACTGGATCTACACGCCGCGCGCGATGATCATCGCGCAGGCGATTATCGCGACGCCGGTGATCACGGGGTTCACGGCGGCGTCGCTGGCGTCGCTGAACCCCCACCTGCGCCTGCAGGTGTACGCGCTGGGGGCGTCACGGCTGCAGATGCTGTGGATCCTGTTGCAGGAGGTGCGCCTGCCGCTCCTGGCGGCGATTATGGCAGGCTTCGGCGCCGCGATCTCGGAAGTGGGCGCGTCGGTGATGGTGGGTGGAAACATCGCAGGGCAGACGCGCGTCCTGACCGGCGCGGTGTTGCTGGAGCAGAGCAAGGGGCGATTCGGGGAGGCGCTGGCGCTGGGCATCATCCTGCTGACGATGATGGTGGTGGTAAACGTGTTGTTCACGTGGGTGCAGCTCGGGATCCACCGGGACGCGGGGGCGGCGCACGAGCCGGAGGGCGGTGGCAGGCCGCTGCAGCCGTGGACACGGGGCTGACACCCAAGGCGAAGCTCGCGGCGAACGCGCTGGTGGCGCGGCGGGGCGGGCGCACGGTGGTGGACGTTCCGGAGCTATCGGTCGCGCGCGGGGAGGTGCTGGCGGTGGTGGGGCCGAACGGCGCGGGCAAGACGACGCTGCTGCTCCAGCTGGCGCTGCTGGAACGGCCAGACGGCGGCGAGGTGTCGTTCGAGGGGGCACGCACGCGAGGGCGGGAGCTGCGATTGCGCCGGCGCATGGCGGTGGTGTTTCAGGAGCCGCTGCTGCTGGACAGACCGGTGCTGGCCAACGTGGAGGCGGGGTTGGCGATGCGTGGCGTCGGGCGGGCGGAACGGCGGAAGCGCGCGTTGCGGTGGCTCGGACGGTTCGGCGTCGAACAGCTCGCGTGGCGGTCTTCGCGGACGCTGTCCGGGGGCGAGGCGCAGCGGGTGAGCCTGGCACGCGCGTTCGCGCTGGAGCCGGAGGTGCTGCTGCTGGACGAGCCGTTTTCGGCGCTGGACACGCCGACGCGCGCGGCGATCACCGACGACCTGGCGGCGGTGCTGGTGGAGACACGGACGACGACGGTGCTGGTGACGCACGACCACGACGAGGCGGCGCGGCTGGGCGATCGGGTGGCGGTGATGATCGGTGGGCGCATCCGGCAGTTGGGAGCGCCGGCCGAGGTGTTCGGGGCGCCGGCGGACGAGGACGTGGCGGCGTTCGTGGGGATCGAGACGATCGTGCCGGCGGACGTGATCGCCCGCGAGGACGAGCTCGTGGTGCTGCGCGCGCACGGCCATGACATCGAGGCGGTCGGAGCGGGCACGTTTCACCGGGCGCTGGTGTGTCTGCGGCCGGAGGACGTGAGCGTCGCCGCGGCGGGGGACCGAGCGACGGACAGCAGCGTGCGGAACAGGCTGCCGGGACGGGTGGCGCGCGTGGTGAGGACGGGGGCGGACGCGCGGGTGGAGGTGGACTGCGGGTTTCGGGTCGTCGCGCGGATCACGCGGAGGTCGCTGGACGAGCTGGGCATCGAGGCGGGAGCGGAGGTCGTGGTGACGTTCAAGGCGACGGCGGCGCACTTGATTCCGAAGTAGTCAGTGGTCAGTTCTCAGTGGCTCAGTGGCTCAGTGGCTCAGTGGCTCAGAACGCGTATCAAGCGCCTGGCGATGCTGTCGCGTGCGTATGGCGGCGTTGTGGCGAAATCCTTCCCGAACGGCGAGCATCCGGGACAGCGTCACTTCGCTCAGGATGACAGGGTGTGTGATCAGGATGACAGCGGGCGGGTGAGGACTTCGAGATCGTCGGAGATGACGCCATCGACGCCGAGGGCGCGCAGCTCTTCCGCGCGGTGCGGGGTGTTCACGGTCCAGGCGTAGACCTTGAGGCCGGCATCATGGAGGCGAGTGACGACATCGGCGTTGAGCAGGGTGTGGCGGATGGAGGTGCCGTGGGGGCGCGGGCCGTGTTCGGCGCGACGAAGGAGGGGGTCGATCTCACGTCTGGCGCCGACGGAGTAGCAGATTTGCATGCCGGCACCGGCTGCCGCGATGCGGTCCAGGAGCTTCCATTGCTGCGATGACACGAGGGCCGCCGGCATCATCGATTCGTTGTCGCGGTAGAGATCGAGGACGGCATCGGCGGCGGCGGGCGAGGCTGACTTGATGTCCAAGAAGAGCTGGGCGCGGAAGTTGATCTGGCGCAGGAGGTCGCGCAGATTCAGATGGCCCATGGACCAGCGAAGGATCCACTTGTCGTAGAAGAGGGGCACCGCGGGCAGCTTGCGCTCGTGGCGGAGGGTGAGGCGGCCGCGGTCGTGCCAGAAGTCGCACTCGATGGCGTCGACGCCGGCCTGAAGCGCGAGCTCGAGGGCGTGGAGGTTGTTCCCGGCGCGATGGGCGATCGCATAGAACCCGCGGTCGTGGGCGGGCGGGCTGCTTTGCATTGGGCGCGATCCGGTATCAGGCGGTGCCGACGACGTTGACGAGGACGCGGCGGCGGCGGGGGTGGTCGAGCTCGATGAGGAAGACGCGCTGCCAGGTGCCGAGGGTGATGCGGCCATCGACGACGGGGATGGTCTCGCTGGAACCCAGGAAGAGGTGCTGGACGTGGGCATGGCCGTTGGCACACTCGTCCGGGTTCATGTTCACGGTGCGGCGGCTGAAGTCGTTGTGCTCGTAGTAGGCGTTCGGGGGGGCGAACTGGCGGAGGGTGCGGGCGAGATCGCGGAGGAGCAGGGGCTCGTGCTCGTTGATCTTGACGGCGGCGGTGGTGTGCTGGGAGAAGACGGCCACCTGGCCGAACTGGATTCCGGCGGCCTCGACCACGGAGATGACGTCATCGGTAATGTCGATGAACTCGAGCGCCTGGGTGGTCTCGTATTCGAGGGCCTCGCACAGGACGCGAGCGGCGGGGGCGTCCGAACGGGAGACGGTCTCGCGGCGCGCTTCAACGACAGTTGCTTTCATTACACCACCCTGGCTTCGTGGGGAGTCCGCCCGAATTCAGAAGTATTCTCGCCGACCCCGTATGTAATCGCAATTCGAGGCCTGCATAAGGATCACGGGCACTATCCGTTTGACGCACCGTCCTGAGGCGCATTATGTCTTTGCGGCCGTGTTCGCAGATCGTTCGCCCGCCAGGGGCGGCGCGATCAGGGTGGACTACAGGGGTTGGCGGCCCGCGAAGCCGGCGTCGATCTCGTGCCACCAGGCGATGCGATCTTCGCCGAGGCGCCAGCAGAGGTAGACGACGCGGCCATCACGGTCGCCGGGGAAGTCGATGAGGCCTTCGTCGAGGCCCTTGAGCTCGATGCCCCAATCGTTGAGGCGGCGCAAGCGCTGGTTGATCTCTTCGACGAGAGCCTCCGCGCGGCGGCGCTTATCGGCGAGCGTGTTTTCGTCGCGGACGTGACCGTTGCCGCCGCTCTTGTTGAGGGCCAGCTCGAGGTCAGCCCGCAGACTGTCAACCTCCCGCTTGCAGGACTGCATGGCGAGGAGCTCGTCGCGCACCTGGGGGAGCATGGCTTCGGCTTCGGCGAGCGTGAAGAGTCTCATGGGGAGTTGTCAGTTTTCAGTTATCAGTTCGGTTGTCATTTCAGTGGATGTGACCGGCGAACGATAGCGAAGGGCACGGCGCACCGCCACTTCGTCAGCCGCGTTTGCGGCGGAGCTGGCTCCTGCACCGACTCTGCGAGAAGGTCCGCGTGTACTGGCCGGGGTCGCGTGCTACTGGGCTTCTTTGACGCCGGTGAAGTTCCATTTGGCGATTTTGAGGGCGGGCACGAGGCGGGCGCCGCCACCGACGTCACCGAGGACGAGCATGAGGTCACGGCCGACGGCATCGACGTTGTTGAGTGCCTCGACGTAGCCCTGGGTGAAGCGCAGGTCGCGGACGGGGGCGACGATCTGGCCGTCCTCGATGAGGAAGGTGCCGTCGCGGGTCATACCGGTGGTGACGACGTTGAGGGGATGGACGGTGCGGGTGTACCAGAAGCGGCTGACCCAGATGCCGCGCTTCGTGCTCTCCACCATGTCTTCCACGCCTGCCTGGCCGGGGGCCATAAACAGGTGGAGGGGAAGCGGGCCGATGGTGGCACCGGCGGGGAGGGCATGGCCTGTCGAGAAGTGGTCCGGCCCGGCCTTGGTGGCGTAGTAGGTGTCCCAGCAGACGTTCTTCGCGACGCCGTCCTCGATGAAGTTGACGCGCTGCTTCGGGACTCCCTCGTAGTCGAAGGGGGAGGGGAGGCCGCGGACGTCGAGGCCGTCGTCCCAGATGCTGATGTTCTCGCCCATGACGCGCTCGCCGAGGCGGCCGGACATGAAGCTGCGCTTCTCCATGAAGGCGAGGGCGCCGAAGGAGAGGTAGGAGAAGAAGTCGAGCATGTCGCAGACGGCGTAGGGTGCGAGGATGACCTCGTACTCGCCGGGGTCAACCGTGCGCGGCTCGACGCCGCGCAGGGCGCCGTCAACGGCCTCGCGCGCCACGTCATCGCCGTCGATGTCACCGACATCCTTGCTGACGCGGGCGGCGTAGCCGGATGACGTTTCGGACATGACGACGGTGTTGATATCGGCCTGCGTTTCGGTGTTGTAGCCGAAGATCCCGAGGGAGTTGGCGATGGCGAGCTCCTGCGCCGTGGTGTGGAAGGCGCCGGCGGCGGTGAGGCCGGCACGCGAGGAGGCGTCACAGACCTGGGCGACGACGGCGGCGCGCTCCTCAGGCCCGCAGCGGGCTGTCGCTTCGACGAAGCTGCGCACTTTGCCGATGGGCTGCGGGCGCGGGAGCGAGCGGAAGTCCTCGTTCTCGCGCTGGTGTTGGGCGAGCTCGAAGGCGCGGGCGGCGAGGCGGGCGAGGGCATCGGGCGAGATCTCGTTGGTGGAGGCGATACCGATCTTCTGGCCGATGACGGCCCGGACGCGGACATCGACGTCGGTGTGCTCGACGTTCTGGTGGATGTAGTTGTTGGCGAACCGGGTGAGGGCGGAGTTGTTCGAGAAGACCTCGACCTCGGTTTGATCGGCGCGGCTGGCGTTGAGCACCGTATCGACGATGCGCTGGACTTCTGCTTCACCGAGCATCTGCGCCTCCCTGATGTCACTCGCGGGGGCACTATACCCGTGCTTCTGAGGCTACGCGCGGCCGACTATCGCCCGGGGCTTCAGCCCGCGCTACCGAGGGCGTCTGGTGAAGGCTCGTGCAAACGGGGCTATCAGGCGTGGACGAAGGTGACCGCGCGAACCTGGCGAGCCCCAGCGTCGAGCAGGGCGCGAGCGCAGGCATCGAGCGTGGCGCCAGTTGTGACGACATCGTCGACGAGGAGGACCACGCGACCTTCGGCACGCACGGGATCAGCGCCGAAGGCGCCAGCGACGATGCTCGAACGCTCCTCGCGGCTCATCGACTTCGCGAGCGGCTTCGTGGCGCGAATACGACGAGCGGCCCGAGGGTCGCAGGGGAGGCCCATGTCCCGGGCGAGGTGGCCCGCGAGCAGCGTGGCCTGGTTGTAGCCGCGCGCGCGCTGGCGTCCGCGATGGAGTGGCACCGGGACCACGAGATCGGCGGGCAGCGCCCGGGCGGACGCGACCATAAGGCTGGCCATCGGGCGGGCGAGGGAGGTGAGGCCCTCGTACTTGAACAGGTGGACAAGGTCGCGCGCGGCGTCGGCGTGGACGTACGGGGAACGAACGGCAACAAAGGCGGGCGGCGCGGCAGCACAGGGAGGGCAACGAGAACCCGTGCGGATGTCATCCCAGCAACGCACGCACCGGGGCGGCTCGGCGAGGGGCAGGAGCGCGACGCAAAGGTCGCAGAGGACCGACCCGCCGGCTCGGCACACGGCACACTGTGGTGGGAAGAGCAGGTCGAGAGCGACGCG